>JBCDFK010000067.1:0-8051 GCA_039178065.1 Pseudomonadota bacterium
CGCTTGGGCCCGTTGGCTTCGGAGAACCGATTAGAGCGTATGTTGTTCTGGCCCGATCGCCGCGGACGAGGTCTCAATCAGGTGCGCAATGTCATCCGTACAAATGATGTGTCTGCACAAGACCCAATCTCGCTTGCGCGAAAGAGCGTTGCTGTTCAGGGACTGCTTGCATTGGAATTCACACTGTTTGGTTCAGGCTTTGAAGCTTTGAAGAGCAATGAAGGCTCAGATCGCTGTGCTTACGCCTCAGCGATTTCGGTAAACATTGCCAACATCGCCGCTGAAACCAAAGATCTCTGGATCAACGATGGCTCGATGAGTATTTCAACTCTGTGGCGGAACCCTTCGGAGACGAACCCATTGTTTCGAGATGGTCGCGAGCAATTGGCAGCTTTGTTCAAAGTCGTTGGCGAAGGGCTCGAGATCATTGTTGTACAACGCCTTGATCCATTTCTGCGCGATGACTTTGAGAAGGCAAAGCCAAAGTCGGCATTGTTTTGGCGCTCGGGCAATACTGTACGCTCTTTAGCTGCCAACATTGATGGCCTTGAAGCGATCATGGGCGCCGCGGGATTGGAAACCTTAATTTCACAGGGTGATAATCGCGTACTTAATAGTCTCTTTTTTGAGTTCAAAAATGCCAAAGCATCTTTGTCTGCAATCGACAAGCCGCCATCTCAGATTGCTCAAGTCGAGGCTGACTACAACAAGCTGAATTATGCTCGAATTGTCGTATCCAGCATGAACCAGATATTGAGCGGGCAGTTGTCACCCATTTTCAACTTGTCATCGGGCTTCTCATCCTTGGATGGCGATTGACTATGCAAGTTGCGTCAACTCTTCTGATTGATCGCCGGCGTTTTTTGAGAGCCGCAGGCGCAGGATTTGTCGCAAGCCTCTCACCGCAATCGCTTCGCGCGGCATCATCGACGGATGTTATATTTGCATCAGCCTACAAAGCGCCCAATGGCAGCTTTGGCGTTGCTACGCTCACTGAGCAAGGCGAGGTTCTACATCGATACACACTCCCTGATCGTGGACATGATATTGTTTCAAATCCTGAAGGTGATCAGCTGGTCGCGTTCGCGCGCCGACCTGGTACCTTTGCGGCAATCATTGACCCTTCGCATCAAACACCACCTCGACTGATAAGTTCGGCTAACGGGCGTCACTTTTACGGGCATGGCGTATTTTCCGCAGACGGGAAGTTCTTGTTTGCTACAGAAAATGATTTTGAAAACGCGCGTGGTACTATCGGCGTTTATGACGCAACCAATGGCTTCCAGCGTGTTGGTGAGTATGATGCCTATGGGACTGGTCCGCATGATATAGACCTTCTTCCAGACAACAAAACCGTTGTTATTGCCAATGGTGGTATTGAAACCCATCCCGATTATCCGCGCGCGAAACTAAATATTGCGACCGTGGCCCCAAACCTGTCGTTTATCGATGTGGAAACTGGTCAGTTAAAAGCACAATTCAAACTGCCAGCAGATGGCCATAAGCTCTCTATCCGGCACCTTACAGTGCTGGGCGAACAAGTATGTTTTGCTTGCCAAAATGAGGGAAATGTCACCGATGCAAGATCTCTTGTCGGCAGCGTATCACTCGTAAATGGCGATTTCGGCTTGTTGGAACTACCTATGACCATAAATGCGAGCTTGCGTGGTTATGTTGGCTCCATCGCTTCAAATCCGCGCACTAACCAGATTGCCATAACCTCACCAGTGGGTGGTGTTGGTTACAAGATAGACGTTGCGACCAATAAAATTGAACAGATGACATCGCTCGATGGTGTTTGTGGTGTTGCAGAATTGCGAAAGAATTTCGTTACTTCAACAGGGGCAGGGGTGTTCAATAAAGTCGAAACAGCTGAAGTTTGGGACAACCATCTGGCAAACATTGGATAGTTGCGGCACTCGCTGCGATGAGGCTAACCAACCTGCCCGTGCATTGATCGCACTGTGCTCTCAACTCAATGGGAAGAATATGCTGCGTCAAAAAACGAACGTTCGCACGCGACGGCGCGTTGAAACATCGAACTGGCTGAACGCTCTTGCTGATCACTTAGCCCATCCCAGATATTGTCGAGTTGACTGCGAAAATGTTCAACGACACCGGCAAATCCACTGCCGCAATGCAAATCAATCCACTCGGCGAACCAAAACGGCAGTTTGGGATCATAGTCTTCGTACCGCTCCGCCCACGTCAGGTAACTCCACTCAGCCACAACCAAGACCGCCAACATTTGTTCATATCGATTGGACATTCGCGCCTCAGCCATAAGCGCGAGAAAGTCTTCAGTTGCGGGCGCTGCCGGCACCTCCTGATCGGCTTGTGTTATCTCCAAAGCCTCAAAACACCTTTGGAAATAAGTATTTTCGGTGCTCGTTACGAGACCCAAAAATTGCGCCGAGGGAACCCCATCAGCAAGCGTTGGTGCGTGCGCAATAGACGTCGCCAATAGGCGAACGAATTGTTCAATGAACTTATAGTCTTGCACGAGATACCAGCGCATTTTATCCAGCGGTAACGTACCCGCCGCCAATTCTCTACAGAATTGGTGATCCGTCGCTGCATCCCAGTCGTCCTGTACTGACAATTTTAAGGTATTGGTAGCACGCATCTATTCACTTTCTGTCTGGGGTAATGCCTTGGGCATACCGAGTAAGGCGGTTCGCTAACATGCCCACCGCAATATGAAGGAGGACCGTTATGCAAGCCAGGACGATCAGGCTGGCAAACATCAAATCAATTTTTGCCCGACCATTTGCCAATAACATAAGATAGCCAAGCCCCTTGGAGGCGCCCACCCATTCCCCGATCACCGCGCCGATGGGCGCATAGACCGCGGCAAGGCGCAGGCCTGTGCCCAAACTGGGTAGGGCATTAGGAATTTGGATGTGGCGCATAAAGTTCAGCTTGCCCGCACTCATGGAGATCGAAAGATCGCGATAACCTTTGTCGATCCGTGTTAGTCCATCGTGAAACGCCGAGGTCACCGGGAAATATATTATCAAGACCGCCATGATGATTTTCGACCAAATGCCATATCCAAACCAAAGTGTTAGCAACGGAGCCAATGCAAATACGGGCACGGCCTGTGTGAATACGAGGATGGGCAGCATCAACCGCTCAGCCGTTTTGGACAAGGCAAGCTGGACGGCCGTACTGACTCCCAATACTGTACCAATAACTAGGCCTATCAGGACTTCTGTTATGGTAACCCACGCATTGTCTGCGATTACTACACGGCTTTCAAATGCTGCTTTCGCGACGCGCCAAGGCGATGGTAAAATAAAATGCGGTGCGTTTGTCAGCACCACCAGGGCTTGCCATATGCCGATGCCGATCAACAGTGCAATAATGGTGTCACGGAATTTCATGGCGTTACCGCGCGCAAATGGTCGAGCAACATTGCTTGACAGCTCAGTGTCGCTGGATCGTTGATACCGCGTAACGTGGGCGTCGTTGGTACCGGCCAGTTGTGAAGGGCTCGCTCGGAGATGACTGTAATCTGATGTGCAAAGCGAGCTGCCTCTGCTGGATCATGTGTCACCAAAAGAACTGTTCGATTTGCTAAAACCTCCGATGCCAGTTCTTGCATGTCCGCTCTCGTGCCTGCATCGAGGGCCGAGAACGGCTCATCCAAAAATACAATTGGGCGATCCTCAAACAATGTCCGCGCGAGCGCCGCCCGCTGTCGCATTCCGCCCGATAAGGAACTTGGTTTTTGGTCGGCATAGTCAGACAATCCTACACGCTTCAGCAGTTCAGTAGCACGTTCAGCATTTAGATCGTCACCGCGTAAGCGCGCGCCGATGCACACATTTTCAATCACAGACAGCCATGGCAGCAGCAGATCTGATTGCGCCATGTAGCTAATTCTGCCTTCGAGCGGCGCTTGATCAGTCGCATAAAAGGTCCCGGAAAACTCGCCCCCGGTTTCAAGTCCCAGCATAAGACGAAGTATGGTTGATTTACCCGCACCCGAACGACCCAATAGACAGGTCCATTGACCGTCAGGCAATTGCAGCTCTGCATCGAACAGCAATTTGCCATCAATTCGATGCTGACCTTCAAGTACAATGCCGGGCGGTGCGTTCATGCTGCATTCACACCCATCGACCAGAACCCAACTTCAAGCTGCGTCGCAATGTTAAAACGATCTTGCAGAACCGAAGCGCGGGGTGATGTCGACAAATCACCGATCCGCCGCGCAACTGCTCCATCAATCATGGCACCGACGCTGGTACAAACCGCTTGGTATTCTGGGTCGGCATAGGTTGCAATCCACTCAGCATATGGCGTGTCTGATGCTTTGCCTGCTGCCAGCCGAAGTCCAATTTCACCGTAACCCATTACGCAAGGCGCTAATGCCGCCATCATATCGAGGAAGTCGCCCTGCATCCCGGAATCCATAACATAGCGGGTGTACGCAAGGTTCTCCACCGATTCAGAAGCCGTGAACAAGGCTTGCTCATCGATGCCCTCGCGCGCGCAGGTTTTAACATGAAGCGACATCTCATGATTGACCAGCGCATCAACTGTACCCGCACACACTTTCATTTCTTCAAGTGTTTCGGATTTAACAACTGCCAGGCTCCAGGCGCGAGAGAAATGGACCAGAAACACATAGTCTTGCACGAGGTAGTGCAAAAAAGAGGCGCGGGGTAGCGACCCATTTCTTAATCCCTCAACGAAACTATGGTGGGTGTAATCACGCCATTTATCTTGTGCTCCCGCGCGCCAAACCGCGAAGGTTTTACCGTAATCGAATTCCATCAATTTGCCGTCACATCAATAGCGATTTTGGAAACAGGATTTTGAGACGGAATCAGACCCGCTTCCTGGAGAAATGCCTCAAATGCAGCGTATCGACCTTCATCCATCGCCGTTGGTCGCAATGCAAATCTCGGCAACGTATCCACCCACGCCTTCTCGTTCAGCTCGTCTTGAAGTTCCGCTGATGTACCAGCAAAAATCTCCCAGCTGTCTTCCGGATGGTTCACGATGTACTGCGTTGCTTTTTCTGTTGCAGCGAGGAAACGAGCGATCATTTCCTTGTCCATTGTTTCTGTGTTCGCCACATAGATCAGCTCATCGTAAGGCGGCAATCCTTCTTCTTCTACAAAAAAGCAATTGCCTTCCACGCCCTCAATCTCCATCTGATTAAGTTCGAAATTGCGATAGGCACCAATCACTGCATCAACTTGACCGGACATCAACGAAGGCGATAGCGACCAGTTTACATTGACCAGTTCGACGTCATCCAGCGACAAATCATGATGGCGCAGGATGGAACCCAAAACTGCTTCTTCAACACCACCGACGGAAAAACCAACTTTCTTTCCCTTCAAATCGGCAGGTGATTGGATCGGTCCATCTGCCAACGCAAGTAGACAATTAAGCGGCGTTGCAACCAACGTCCCAACGCGTTGCAAAGGAAGGCCCTCATGGATCTGCAAATGTAACTGTGGTTGGTATGAAATCGCTAATTCCGCTTGCCCTGCGGCGACGAGTTTTGGGGGATCTGAGGGATCCGCAGGAGCAATGATTTCAACCTCCAAGTCCTGCTCGGCAAAGTACCCTTTTTCTTGAGCGACAATAATCGGTCCATGATCGGGATTTACGAACCAGTCCAGAAGGACGGTCATCTGCTCCGCTGCAATTACCGGTGTAGTCGCAAAACAGATTGCCGCAGTTAATGTGGTGAGTTTCATAGTATCTATCTTTCAGTTGAGGGCGTATTGCCCATTGCGATTAGGGATATTTCTCCGGCCCAGTAGGCTCTTAGATGAGAGCCTGCTTGCCATGCACGCAGACCCGATTTGCAGGCGAACACGGCGCGTTGGCCAGCACTTGGTTCGAGTTTGTTTGCAGTGAAGTCCGCAACCGAGAGTCGTTTCGCATTGGCAGATACCGGAGTTTCGGTTTCATCAAGCCCACGCAGTTCGATGACGTAATCGGTTGGAGAGATTTCGGATGGAGCGATAAATGTCAGATCCGGCAGGGGGTCCGGTGCGTTGTCAAATCTAAAGCCACTGGAGCGGAAGCTCTGCATGTCGTAGCTGATCAATTGACCCAGCGGTGATGGCTTTTGGCCAATCAAATACGCCAAAGCCATTTGAGCTTGCGCTGCGCCAACTATGCCGACTGCTGGACCCATCACGCCCGCCGTTGCGCAGTTTGCCGCACGATCTGGCAGGTCGGGGAAAACCGCACGTAGCGACGGTGCGTCGCCGCAAAAACCGCCGACATAGCCGGCAAATCCCAGCACAGATGCGCTGATAAGTGGCCTGTAGGTAGCCTTACATGTATCGGAGAGTATGTAGCTGACCGCAAAGCTATCAGCACAGTCTATAACGAGCGTACTCTCCTGAACGAGCGATGCTGCATTTGTAGGATTAAGCTGCTTAGCATGAATGTTTATTGTACAATCTGAATTGAGCGCTTTTAGCGCTTCAACCGCCGCGCCGACTTTGGATTTGCCGATATCGGCTTCTCGAAAGAGGGGCTGGCGGTGCAGATTAGACAGAGCTACATCGTCATCGTCGACAAGCGTGATTTGTCCAACACCGGCACCTACAAGATACTGTAAAACCGGTGCGCCCAACCCGCCAGCGCCGACGACCAAGACATGTGCCGCGCCAATTGCGGCCTGGCCAGCATTACCCACTTCAGGCAGGCACATTTGACGTGCGAAGCGGTTCATCTGGTGGCCTCCAGCCATGCAAGAATTCGGCCTTCGGGATTTTCGTTTAGCGTGATGTCAGTAACGGCAGCCACCACGTTTGCGCCAGCATCGAATGCGCCCTGAGCACGGTCAATCGACATGCCACCAATTGCGATGAGCGGTATATCGCCAATGAGGCCGCGCCATTTCGTTAGCTTTTCGACGCCTTGCTCATGCCATTTCATTTTCTTGAGGATTGTAGGATAGATCGGTCCCAGCGCGATATAGTCCGGCTCCAAGGCCAGAGCACGCCTCAACTCTGCCTTATCATGCGTACTTACACCAAGTTGTAGTCCCGCATCGCGAATGGCTGGAATGTCAGCTTCATCAAGATCTTCTTGGCCAAGATGAACATAATCACAACCTTCCTCGATCGCGATCTGCCAATAGTCATTGATGATGAGAGTACACTTATGTTGAGCGCATGTTGCCTTCGCACATCGAATTTGGCGGCGCAGCGCATCTATCGGTTCGTCCTTTATGCGTAGCTGAACCAATTTTATGCCAAGAGGCACGAGCCGGTCGATCCAGTCGGCACTATCGAATATCGGATAGAAGCGATCTAATGTCATGCCAAGAACGCCTTTCCAATAACGGGCGTAGATGGCGTGGCCATGTCGCGCGGCTCCATTGGTTCGGCGGCGCGCGCGAGTGCTCCTGCTTTGATTGCAGTAGCAAATGCTTCAGCCATTGCTGCGGGGTCGCCAGCCTTAGCCACGGCGGTATTCAGCAAGATAGCATCGTACCCTAGTTCGATAGCTGCCGCCGCCTGAGAGGGTAGGCCCAACCCAGCGTCTATCACCAGCGGTACGTCTGGAAAGTGAGCGCGCAGTGCGCGCAGCCCAAACACATTATTCAAACCCATGGCGGATCCAATTGGCGAACCCCAAGGCATCAAGACCTCGCAACCGGCATGCAACAGTTTATTGGCGACAACGAGGTCTTCAGTTGTATACGGAAACACTTGAAAGCCATCTTCAGATAAAATTCGTGCTGCTTCGACCAATCCAAACACATCGGGTTGCAGGGTGTCTTCTTCGCCGATCACCTCCAATTTTATCCATTTTGTATCGAATATTTCCCGGGCCATATGCGCGGTCGTCACCGCTTCTTTCACACTATGACATCCAGCGGTGTTGGGAAGAATGTGTACGTCTAGTTCTTTGATCAACTGCCAAAAATCCTGCCCCGCGCGGTCCCGGCCACTTTCGCGGCGCAATGAGACGGTGGCAACGCTGGCAGCGCTCCGCTTGAAAGCATCAGCCAATATAGCCGGTGACGGGTATTGGGCCGTTCCCAACATAAGCCCATTCGC
>JBCDFK010000068.1:0-8009 GCA_039178065.1 Pseudomonadota bacterium
ATATATTACGTTAGGTAATGCTGAATCATGTATAAGAAATTTCTTTTTGATAGGCGAGGTAATTTTGCCGCCTTGTTCACCATTGTAGCATTTCCATTGCTGGCTGGTATCGGTATGGCGATGGAGTACTCCAACATTACATCACAGCGTTCAAAGCTTCAAAATGCGGTTGACGCAGCCATTCTTTTTGCTGGGCGATATTTGGAGGAAAATGGTGAACTACCATCTGTTGATGACGTCAAGGGTTTTGTTCAAAGTAACTTTGATGGTTCGTTTGTTATTGGAGAATTCAAGAAATCTGACGACGATCTATATCTTTCAGTCAACGCCAAAGTACCACCGTTCTTTTTTGGTGAGATCTATCCTGAAGTCTTTGACCAGAATGTCTCCGCATCCGTTCCCTATGGAGGAGATTCCTATTTGGAGCTCGTAATGGTGTTGGATAACACCGGCTCAATGTATTGGGGAAAAGATCGATGCATTGAGGGTCGTTGCCAAAGACTTTGTTGATCAACTGGACAGCTTTAGGGACTCGAAAAATACCATAAAAATTGGCGTCGTGCCATTCAACAAATATGTCAATATTGGCGATCATAACAAGTTCGAATTCTGGGTTGAAGAGGTAGCAAATCCAGAAGATTGGAAACCATGTGTGGGTTCGCGACCCGAGCCTGCCACATTGATCGATGGTCTTACTTATGAGACCGTGGGCGGTGCTACCACCGTGGTCCAATTTCCAGCTGTAGAGTACAGCTCATGCCCATCACCCATTGTTGAGCTCACTGATTCAATGACTGATTTGCATGATGGCATTGCATTGATGGAGGCAAATGGCTCGACCTATATTGGTGCTGGGGTGGCATGGGGCCAGCGAATGTTGTCAAAGGAAGCACCACTTACCCTGGCTGAGTCTTTCGGTAGTTTGGACGCCGGTGTAAATCATGAAAAAGTCATGTTGGTTTTGACAGATGGCGATAATTTCAGTGGCCCGTCATTTCCTAGGCATGACGCTGGTGCTGGAACCGGTAACAACTATACAAATCGCGCTTGTGAGAATGCCAGAGCTGCTGGCATAACTGTCTACAGCATTGTATTTGGTACTAATGTTTCTGGTGATGGGAAAAGCATTATGAGTGGTTGCGCGGGTGGCACAAGTGGCTATTTCGAAGCAGCAAACGCCACAGCACTAAAAGGTGCATTCGATGAAATATTGTCTAAACTTGTATCGCTACGCCTAAGCTCGTGAGCAAATCGCTGTAGCCAATATGCGTGATCATAGAAGAGCGGTTACTGTGCTAAGGTCAGTACGCCGCTCTTGCTTGGGCAAAGCTCACTAATTTGCGGTTGTCTTCGTCCCACAATTGTAGGTTCACACATTTGAGGCTCTCGACAAAAGTCAGGCGGCGAATTTCGGCCAATGAAGGGTTATCCTTCAAAACGCGTGTTAGTCGGTAAAAGGGAATCTTGCTATATAGGTGATGCACATGGTGAATGCCGATATTGGCAGTCAACCATCTAAACATCACTGGAAGGTCATAATGTGAGCTGCCATATAGCGCGGCTTCATGCAGTTGCCATTCTTCGCCGTTGTCCCAAATCGTCTCTTCAAATTGGTGCTGGATGTAAAACAGCCATACGCCAATCGCTGCGGCCATGGCCGTGGTGCAAAGGAAAATGGTGAAGAAAGCTGCCGGGCCCATGGCATAAGTTAGTATGGCCGCAACGATCAAGATACCGACATTGGTACCCATGGCGCTTATCCAATATTTAGCGCCGGCTTTAAAGAAGTTCCAGGGTAGGCGATTATCCAGCAAAAAAATGTAGGCAGGGCCGACAACAAACATGATCACTGGGTTGCGGTAGGCCCGATAAGTTAGTTTGCCCCAGAAACCGCGCGCTTTGTATTCGCTGATGGTCAGTGTTTTGATATCGCCAATACCGCGCTTGTCTAAGTTCCCAGATCCAGCATGGTGCAGGATATGGGCCTGTCGCCAAACATCGTAAGGGGTCAGGGTCAGTACACCGAGAAAACGGCCGACCCAGTCGTTCAAGCCTTTAGTTCTGAAAAAGGCACCGTGGCCGCAATCATGTTGAATGGCAAAGAGCCGCACAAGAAAAAATGCAGATGGTACACACAGAGCAACCGAAATAGCTGGAGAGATGGCAAAACTGTACCAAGCAGCGAGCCAGAACATAATGAACGGAATAAAGGTCCAAGCGATTTCGAGCATCGACCATCCATGATGTGGTTCGCGATACTTTGATAGAACACGCATCCAGTCGACCGCGGCACGTTCCTCTCCCTCTGGAGTGAAATCGCCCGGATTAGGTAACTGGTTCATTATGTGGCCTATCGTTTGTTTTGTAACGTGATGAAAGAATTCGTGACACGGCGCAAGTTAATATTTGGACAGATTGGATCAACTTTTTGTACTTTGGCGTAAGTAACTGAAATCATTTTCCTTTCAGCAACGATTTTATTAGCTGTGGCGTCAGCTCATCGTAGTGAGAAATGATTTTATCGGGTTCATAGATGCTCACGGGTTCGTCGCAATAGCCAAAGTCGACAGCGATCAGTGGTATGGACGCCGCTTTTGCGGTTGAAAAATCAGTAGGTGTATCGCCGATCATGACTGCATTTTCGCGATTTCCACCGGCCATCTCAATGGTTTTCAAAAGGTGGTCTGGGTGAGGTTTCCGAACTGGAAAAGTGTCTTGTCCGCAATTGGCATTAAAACGATGGGTCAATTCCAAAGCTTCAATTAGCTGCTTGGAAAGGGTCTTGGTCTTGTTTGTACAAATTGCGAAATTACAGCCAGCTTCTTGTAGGGTGTCGAGTGCATCTAGAAGGCCGGGATAGGGCTTTGATTGACCCGGCATGTTTGATGCATAATGTGCAATAAAGTCCTCAAGCAAGTGGTCAAGCTTCTGATCTTCGAGATGCTTTTCGGCGTCTTCGTATGCATTTTGGATCATTACACGGCCACCAAAGCCAACGAATTTTCTAAGCTTCTGTTGATCAACTGGCGGAAGTCCGTCGCTCATAATTACGTGGTTCAAACTTTCCAGAAGGTCCGGTGCCGTATCAATCAGCGTACCGTCCAGATCAAATACGATCAGAGGTGAATCGGAAAATTTCGTCGAAACCATCTATGTCTCCCAGCAACCTAGCTGCTAGCGGGATTCGCGGACCACGCCAAGGTCTTAACGCTAATTTGAAGTCTGGTTTGTCATCGCCTGTGCGCAGCTGGTATTGGAGGTTGGCGAGGATACGTCACCGTGTTATCGCAATTCAAATGACCGGCATATTGGTGAATTGATACAAACGAACGGCGATAAATGTCCCAACATATGATGAAAATTGAAGCGGCTCGTGCTGCGCTTGCTTATGTCGAGCAGGGTATGAAATTGGGTATAGGTACTGGGTCGACGGCCGAAGAGTTTGTCAAATTGTTGGCAGAGCAGGTTGCCGATGGGCTTGAGATTATCGGCGTGCCAACGTCGGAGCGCACCGCGAAACTTTGTGTTGAATTGGGCGTTCCACTTTCAACGCTTGAAGAAACGCCGGCGTTGGATTTGACGATTGACGGGGCGGACGAACTGGATGACGAGCTTAGGCTGATAAAGGGCGGCGGTGGTGCATTGCTGCGTGAGAAGATTGTTGCATTCGCGTCATCTAAAATGGTTGTTATAGCTGACGGTACCAAAGTAGTTGATACTCTTGGTAGGTTTCCATTGCCGATAGAGGTGAATATATTTGGATTGGGCGCTACACGCATTGCGTTGGAGAAAGCTGCAAGCGAATTGAATCTTGAAGGGACGATTGAGTTGCGCGCTAGTGCCAATGGCGAAATATTTGTAACCGATGGCGGCCATTATATTTTAGATGCATCATTCGGCCACATTTCGGACCCAGATGCACTTTCCCTTGCTCTTCACGCAATTCCGGGTGTGGTAGAGCATGGCATGTTTTTAGGGCTTGCGGATATTGCAGTTATTGCAACGGAAGATGGCATTGTGACCATGTCTGCAAATTGATGAATTGTAGTCGCTTTTGCGATTAATGTGACAAACACGGAGTTGGTAGAAATGAAATTGCGTAGAATTTTAGTAGCGGCATCGATGACTGCAGTCGTTTTGAGCAGTTTGCAGGGCAGCGTCTTGGCGCAGGAATTGACCGACAGCCATTTGTCTGCGGCACGCAGTGCAATCTCGGCTATCGAAGCAACAGATCGTTTTGACAATATTCTCCCAAATGTAGCTCAGGCAATTAAACAGCAGCTGATTGCCAACAATCCGGATCTTGAAGGTCAAATCAATGATGTAGTGGATGCAGAAACGATCGCGATGGTGTCGCGCCGCGGCGATCTAGAAAGAGAAGCAGCGCGTGCCTACGCCCAAGCCATGAGTGAAGAGCATCTTCAAGCGATTGCGACCTTCTACAATTCTGATGCTGGCAAGGCATTGTTGAAAAATGGCGCGATCGTTGGACGCGAAATTCAAGCCGCTGCTGGAATTTGGCAGCGCGGTGTTGAGCGGGATCTTTTGGAAAACGTATCCACAAAGCTTGCCGAGGTAGCACCACGTGCGCCCGAGGATGCGGTAGATGGAGCGACCGACGCGCCAGCAGCTCAATAACACTTTTGCGTTGGGGGCATTGAAGCCTCAGTGATTAAAGTTTAACTGCGGGTTCGGCCATTTGCCATCCGCAGTTTTTTTATGGAATTTCTTATGACAGACTTTGATTTTGACTTATTTGTAATTGGCGGCGGATCAGGTGGTGTGCGTGCAGCGCGCCGCATTGGTAGTTTGGGCAAGAAGGTTGGTCTTGCTGAAGAATTCCGAATGGGTGGCACATGTGTCATTCGCGGCTGTGTGCCGAAAAAACTATTCGTCTATGCGTCGCACTTTCCGGAGTATTTCGAAGATGCAAGAGGATATGGGTTTTCTGTTGGCGACACGTCATTTGATTGGCCAACGCTCATGCATAACAAGGACGAAGAAATTAAGCGCCTTGAAGGTCTCTACCGCAAAGGCCTTGAGGGGTCGGGCGTTGATATTTTCGACAGCCGAGCGACATTGGCTGGTCCTCACGAAGTGCGCATAGAAGCGACAGGGCAAATTGTAACGGCAGCGCAGATATTGGTTGCGACGGGAGGGTTTGCAAATAGCGATCCGCACCTACCAGGCGCGGAATTCTGTATCAATTCAAATGGGGCGTTGCATCTGCCGGAACTGCCAAAAGCAATTGTCATTGCTGGCGGCGGCTATATTGCGGTCGAGTTTGCAAACATCTTTCACGGGTTGGGTGTCGAGACCACGCTAATTTATCGCGGCGATAAAATATTGCGTGGATTTGATGAGGATCTTCGTGACCACTTACAAGAAACCATGGTCTCTAAGGGTATAAACCTGATCTTAGGCCAAACATTTGCTCGCATTGAAAAATTGGATAACGGACGCAAAGAAGCGATTTTGTCTGGTGGCGGAACGTTAGTTGCAGATGAGATCATGATGGCAATTGGGCGTTCCCCAAATACACATGGTCTCGGTCTTGAAAAAGCGGGTGTCGAGATCAACTCCAAAGGCGCCATAGTTGTCGATGATTACAACCGCACGAGCACTCCTCATATTTGGGCGGTGGGCGATGTTATTGATCGTGTTCAGCTGACGCCTGTCGCTATTCACGAGGCAATGTGTCTTATGCAAACGGCATTCCTCAATAATCCGACAAAACCAGACTACGATACAATTCCGACAGCGGTGTTTTCACAACCAGAGATTGGAACTGTTGGGCTGCCTGAACACCAGGCCGCCGAGAAGTACAATGAGCTCGAAGTTTACAAGGCTACATTCCGCCCTATGAAGAATATATTGCCTGGTCGTGATGAAAAGATGATGATGAAGCTGATTGTTGATGCAGCAAGTCGTGTGGTTGTTGGTGCTCATATTATCGGACCCGATGCAGGTGAAATGGCTCAGCTATTGGGTATTTCGCTGAAGGCACGCTGCACAAAGGATCAATTCGATGCAACGATGGCGTTGCACCCGTCTGCCGCTGAGGAGTTGGTCACTATGTATGAGCCAACGTATCGTGTAAAAAATGGTGCGCGTGTCGACTAATATGCAATCTGATGAGTTAGCAGAATTGGCGAAAGAGGGCGGTCTTATTGCCTATTTTGGCTATGGCTCTCTTGTTAATCCAGCAACGCACCGAACTAATGTGCTCCACTACGAACGAGCACGGTTGCGCGGTTTTTCACGACAATGGCAGGGGCGGCCCGATTCAGCTGATCAGCCCATTGCATTACTCAGTTCAGCGCCTTCCAACGCCGATGATTTGCTTGATGGCCTTCTCGTTTTTGATCGGCTTGAAAATCTCACTGCACTCGATGAGCGCGAAGCAGGTTATGATCGGCTAGATGTCCAGAGATCCGACATGTTCTTGGTCAACGGAAATGTGCTGCCAGACTGTCCACTTTATGTTTATTCTGGCCGAAAGCCGGCATCACCTGACAAGGAACACTTTATTCTGCAGTCTTATCTTGATGCGGTATTGCAGGGGTATTTGCACCAATATGGTATAGAAGGTGCCAGAAATTTCATTGTTAGAACATCGGCTTTCGACACCAAGCTTCTGACTGATCGCGATAGTCCGCGTTATCCGCGTGCAGTAGAGCTTTCACATGAAGAGGCTGCGCATATTGATGCGCTGACCGACTTTATGAAACATGCCAGTCCATCACAGCATCTAGATTCGCTCCAATTTTGATTGATCTGGGGTGACAGCGCCCCAATATTTGCTCTATAGGAGCGGCATTGAAAGCCGCATGGTGCGGCAAAGCAATTAGGTATGAGTAAAATGGCAGACAATTGGACACCCGACAGCTGGCGCAGCAAATCAATTTTGCAGGTGCCAACTTATCCAGATATGGACAAGCTTAAGATTGTTGAGGAACGCCTGAGCTCTTATCCACCTTTGGTTTTTGCAGGAGAAGCCCGTTCGCTGAAAGAACAGCTGGCTGACGTTTGCGACGGCAATGGCTTTTTGCTTCAGGGCGGTGATTGTGCTGAGGCATTTGCCGAGCATAATGGCGACAATATTCGCGATTTTTTCCGTGTATTCTTGCAAATGGCGGCGGTGCTGACATTTGGTGCATCTAAGCCTGTTGTGAAGGTTGGCCGTATTGCGGGCCAGTTCGCAAAACCACGTTCTTCAGACACGGAAACAAAAGACGGCATTGAGCTACCATCATACCGTGGTGACATCATAAACGGTATTGGTTTTGACGAGGCATCTCGCGTTCCTGATCCGGAGCGCCAAATCATGGCATACCGCCAGTCAGCTGCGACGCTGAACTTGATCCGTGCCTTTGCGCAGTGTTGTTACGCCAACCTTGAAAACGTTCATCAGTGGACGATGGACTTTGTGGCTGATAGCCCCCAGGGTGAGCGCTATGCTGCATTGGCGGACCGAATTTCAGAGACCATGAAGTTCATGGCTTCTATCGGTATTACAGCTGACAATTACTCGCGCCTTCGCGAGACAGATTTTTTCACGAGCCACGAAGCATTGCTGCTTGGTTATGAGCAGGCAATGACCAGAACCGATTCAACGACTGGCGATTATTACTCGACATCTGGCCATATGCTTTGGATTGGCGACCGGACGCGCCAACTGGACCATGCTCATGTTGAGTTCTGTCGCGGTGTTAAAAACCCGATAGGCCTAAAGTGTGGTCCGTCCATTGAGCCGGATGACATGCTGAATTTGATCGATCGCTTGAATCCATCAAATGAACCGGGTCGCATGACGCTTATTGCGCGATTTGGTCACGACAAGGTTGGAGATCACTTGCCGCAGCTTGTGCGTGCCGTCGAGCGTGAAGGCAAAAAAGTGGTTTGGTCTTGTGATCCGATGCACGGCAATACGATTTCGGCCGGCGGCTACAAGACGCGCCCATTTGATCGTGTTCTGGGTGAAGTTAAGTCATTTTTTGATGTGCATC
>JBCDFK010000069.1:0-8006 GCA_039178065.1 Pseudomonadota bacterium
GAGAAAATATGTGGATGTTGCAGGACGCGATGGCACAGATCACCTGTTCCTCGTCAATGGTGAAAGCTGTGAATACATCGATGCTTCAGATGCGCCGCTACCGTATTTTGCGCGATTAATAAATGATGTGAACGATAGAACTGAAACAGCAATGACGCAGGAACACTGTTTCAAGGTCATGGAACTGGCACTGAAAGCGCAAAAACATGCGACCAAGCTAGGGACGCTAGAGTGACGAAAACAGTAGCAATATTAGGTGCAGGAATTGGTGAGAAACATCTCGCGGCCTACGCTAAATTGACCAATCGGTTCACGGTGACGCACATTTGTGACCTCAACACTGAATTGGCAGGGCGTCTAGCCAGAAATGTTGATGCGGCCGTCGTCAACGACCTTCAGATGGTACTTGCCGATGCCACCGTTGATATAGTCGATATTTGCCTTCCGCCGCCGCTTCATGTGCCGATTGCGTTGCAAGCATTGGTAAAAGGCAAGCATGTCATTTTGGAAAAACCGATTGCCGGCTCATTGAATGATGCGGACCGACTGCTGAAAGCCGAGGCAAAGTCTCAAAACAGAATATTTCCAGTCTTTCAATATCGATACGGCAAAGCCTTCTATGTTTTAAATGAACTAAAGCAACAAGGCTTTCTTACTCGACCGCTGACAGCTTCCTTGGAAACCCACTGGGATCGACGCAGCGATTACTACGAAATTCCCTGGCGCGGAACATGGAAACTTGAACTGGGGGGCGCTGTTTTGAGCCACGCGATCCATGCACATGATCTATTGTCGCAAGCATTTGGACCAGTCGCACAAGTCTCAGCATTCACAACAACGCGCGCCAATCCAATTGAGACAGAAGACTGCGCGTCCATCGCATTTCGAATGCAAAACGGTTCGACGGCCACATCATCGATTACGTTGGGCGCCTCGGGCAATTCGAGCCGTTTTCGTTTTGTCTTTGATGATGTAACAATTGAGAGCAATAGCGACGAAGAGTTTGCATACACACCAGGTGAAGCAAACTGGACGTTCAAAGCGCGAGTGGCCAACAAACAGAATAAGATCGATGAGATTGTTGCAACGTCAAAGCCGCAACCTGAGGGCTTCGAGGGTTTTTGTACTGCAATCGCAGATGCTCTAGATGGAACATCCGATTCTGAAGTCAAGCTGGCCGATGGAGTTACCGCTATTGAACTCGCAACAGCGATTTACCACTCTGATCGCAATGGAAGCCAAGTCTCCCTGCCACTAGATCGCAGCCTACCGATCTGCAACGGGTTGGCGCTCTGACCGACGTTTCAGCTGCTCGTTGCATATCGACACGGTACCCTGATGAATCGATGCGTGAATCCAGAAAAGCCGCAGAGACCGTATGAAATGTAATTTTTTCCTGTCGGCTTATTGTCGTTCTCGAACGGCTACGCGACGAACAAATGCAGACAAATTGCTGACGGCTTGCGAGTGATTGGCGGCTCGGCTTATGTGTAGTTCCTCAGCAACAGCCACAGAGTAGCGAATGTGCCGCAACTCCAAGTTTCATACTTTCAACCTATGAAAAACGCCATCGCTATATATTTGAAATTTGCAATTGTCACCTTCATGCTCGGAACCATCCAGCAATTCTACAAAAAGACGTCCCAATGTCCGCGATGTTGATGAGCATACTCGCAGCAACCATGCTGTTCACGGCGTTCCTATCCGGGATCTTTGGCATGGCGGGAGGGTTGATTCTCATGGGCGTTCTGCTGGCCGTCCTACCACTTTCAGAGGCGATGTCGCTGCATGCAATAACGCAGATCACGTCAAACGGATGGCGCGGGCTTATCTGGATCAAAAATGTCCGCATAAAGCCAGCAATCAATTTTCTACTCGGAAGCTCTATTGCTTTCGCGGCCTGGTCCTTTTGGCACTACATACCATCAAAACCAATCGCGCTAATCGCATTAGGATTAGCGCCATTCATCGTTCATTTTATTCCAGATCGATTGAAACCAAACCCTGAAAACCTGCTGCATGGGATATGTTATGGAGCATCATCCATGACACTAATGCTATTGGCTGGTGTCTCTGGTCCGCTCATAGACACCTTCTTTCTAGGCGGAAAATTAGACAGGCGGGAAATCGTCGCAACCAAAGCCGTGTGTCAGGTCGCTAGTCATGCTGCAAAATTGGTCTACTTCGGTGGATTGGTAAACCAGACTGTTATGCTTGATCCGACTATGATTTCGATCGCGATCGTTGTCACTATTGCGGGCACTTCATTGGCCCGTCCAATTCTTGAGGCGATGAGCGACACAGCTTATCGACATTGGGCGGGGCGCATCATAATGGTGATTGGTTTTGTATTTTTGTTCCGCGGCATCTACTTGTTGTTCGTGTAGAGTTTTGCAAAAAAATCTTTAAGTCATGCCTGCCGCGCCTTTGCGAAGCTGGACACCATCAACCTTCCATGAGCCATCAGATTGTGGCTCCATGTAATAAGTCGCAGTCCAATCAGAACCGTCGGGTGCTCGAATTAGAACGTTCTGTTTGATTCTGCCGCTCGGCATGGTCTCTGACTTTCCAAAAGCGTAGTTGCCTGGGCGAAGAACAGGTAAATAGCCTCCCTCAACCATTTGCATGAAGCGTTCGACCGTAGGAAAGATACTTTTGATATTATCCGATGCATAGGAATATGCATTTTCGAAATCGCCCGACAAGAAAGACTCAAGCTGATTAGTTATAACCAACCGCGCATCATCACCATCGGACTGGGAATACGAGACGCCCATCGCGCAGATTAAAAGAGCAATGGTAACGACCATCTTTTTTCCAAATTGTAAGAGTTGATTGGTCATATCTTGTCCTCCCAAAAACATTATCATGCTAAGAAGTACGAGCGTGTTGTCCAATCGGTTTTATATTGATTGAAATTCATCAAGCCGCGCTTGCCTGAATAGCCGAAATCATGCACATGAAACCTATGACAAATACTACATCGCCAACGTCACCATATCTATTCGATCACGCTGTGTTGCCGGTCACGAGCCTAGATACAGCACGTACTCGACTGTCCGCACTTGGTTTCAACGTAGCCGCAGATGCGGTCCACCCATTTGGCACAGAGAACGCCTGTGTATATTTTGAAGACGAAACCTACTTGGAACCGTTGGGAATTGCTCAGCGCGAAGACTGCGAGCGCACCGCGACAAAGGGCAATGTTTTCACAAAACTAGATCAGACTTATCGCTTTCGTGTCGGTGAAGACGGGTTTTCAGCACTGGCATTCAAAACCGATGATGCCGATGCCGATCACAAAAAATTCCGAAGTCTAGGCATTTCTGCAGGCAAGAAGTTGAGCTTTAGCCGAAGCTTCATAGACGCAAAAGGCAACAAGGATAAAGCATCATTTAAACTTGCATTTGCCCAAGATGATCGCGCACCCGACGCGACATTTTTTACCTGTGAACGCGTTAACACGCCCAAGGTCGACCGCTCATCATTGGTGGCGCACGCAAATGGTGTAACTGGTATGCGCGAAGTGGTGTTGTCCGAACAAAATCCGTCAGATTTTCAGTACTTTCTTCAGCCAGTCGTGAACAATCGAGACACACCATCTGGATCTTTTGGGATGGAAATAGCCGCAGCCAATATCAATATCAATGTAATGACTCCAGAAGGCCTGCGAATGGAATTTGGCGTCGCACGACATTCAATGGATCGCGGCTTGTGCTGCGAAGGTTTCGTGTTCAAGGTTTCGAACAAAAACAAGTTGCAATCTGCGCTCACCGAAGGTGGAATTACACCGCGAGATACAGGCAGATATTGGGTGGTCGACTCGACCCAAGGTCAAGGCGCATTTTTTGCCTTCGATGTATCAGACGTGTAGGAGCCCAAATGAGCAGTTCAACCAACAATGTTGTTAAAGCTGGCAACGTCGCACTCGGCAATCATTTGCCGCTGTCCCTCATCGCCGGACCCTGTGCGATGGAAAGCCGAGATCACGCTATGGAAATGGCAACGGCTATGAAAGAAATCTGTACTGATCTTGGTATCGGTTACGTTTTCAAAACATCAT
Organism: Pseudomonadota bacterium; assembly: GCA_039178065.1. GTDB lineage: Bacteria > Pseudomonadota > Alphaproteobacteria > Rhizobiales > Rhizobiaceae > Ahrensia. The sequence continues at coordinate 4,064 of JBCDFK010000069.1, forward strand.
TTGACAAAGCAAACCGCACATCGTTAGCCGGCCAGCGCGGCGTTGGACTGTCAAAGGCAATGGATGTGTTTGCAGAAATTAAAGATAGTCTCGGACTGCCAGTTTTAACGGATGTTCACACAGCCGAACAATGTGGACCTGTAGGCGAGATTTGCGATGTATTGCAAATACCAGCATTTTTGTGCCGTCAAACCGATCTGCTCATTGCAGCTGCGAAAACCGGCAAAGTGGTGAACATCAAGAAAGGTCAGTTTTTGGCTCCCTGGGACATGAAAAATGTTATGACCAAGGTAACCGAGAGCGGCAACAGCCACGTAATGTTAACCGAACGCGGCGCGAGTTTTGGCTACAATACACTCGTATCTGATATGCGCGCGCTGCCGATCATGGCCGAAACTGGCGCACCAATAATATTCGATGCGACCCACTCAGTTCAGCAGCCGGGCGGGCAGGGGACATCAAGCGGTGGTGATCGCCGCATGGTTCCTTATCTTTCAAAAGCAGCAGTGGCCGTAGGCGTTGCGGGCGTGTTCATTGAGACGCACGAAGATCCTGACAATGCTCCATCCGACGGCCCCAACATGGTGCCCCTTTCTCAGATGAAGTCATTGCTCAAACAATTGATGGCGTTCGATGCATTGGCAAAAGCTGACCAGTGATCAGCTTAAGCCGCACGCTCTATTGAGCCGTTGTATTGTCTGCGGGCGCAGATTCTTCTGTAGCTGCATCTCCACCAGAGCCATCGCCACCACTTGGTCCGCATGCCGCAAGCGCGAAACCTGCGATCAGTAAAGCCATCATCATTTTAAAAATTTGCGGCATGTAAATTCCTTTCGCATGCCCCAGCCACATTAAAAATAGTCAGCGAGTGTGTGCACTGCCAATGAAATTATGTCGCTTGCCTGTTTTACTTTGTGATTTGCTGGTTTATGCAATGCCGAACAAGAAGAGAAGATTCATCACAGGAACATCTATATGACCGCGATTATCGATATCATTGGCCGTCAAATTTTCGACAGCCGAGGCAACCCAACTGTAGAAGTTGATGTTGTACTGGAGGATGGAACACTCGGCCGTGCCGCAGTGCCATCAGGCGCATCGACCGGCAAGTATGAAGCTGTTGAGCTTCGAGATGGCGGCAATCGCTATGGTGGTAAGGGCGTTACCAAAGCCGTCGATGCGGTCAATGGACCAATTTTTGATGCCATTGGCGGCATGGATGCAACCCAGCAACGCAAGATTGACGAAGTCATGCTGGATCTCGATGGCACGGAGAACAAAGCAAACTTGGGTGCCAACGCGATTTTGGGCGTATCGCTCGCGACCGCACATGCAGCAGCAAATGCGCTTGGCTTGCCGCTTTACAAATATGTCGGCGGCCCAAACGCACGTATTCTCCCCGTACCTATGATGAACATCATCAATGGTGGTGAACATGCGGACAATCCAATTGATTTCCAAGAATTCATGATATCACCTGTCGGCGCTGAGAATGTTGCTGACGCTGTCCGCATGGGTTCTGAAACATTTCACGTTCTAAAGAAACGACTTCACACGGCAGGCCACAATACCGCTGTCGGCGATGAAGGCGGTTTCGCACCAAATATTTCTAGCGCAAAAGACGCACTCGACTTCATCATGGGGTCAATTGAAGAAGCTGGTTACAAGCCTGGCCAAGACATGTACATTGCTTTGGACTGTGCTGCCTCTGAATTCTTCAAAGACGGAAACTATGTCTACAAGGGCGAGGGCGTTACGCGCTCCCCGAGCGAACAAGCCAAATATCTGGCACAGCTTGCATCAGACTATCCGATCATCTCAATCGAGGATGGTATGGATGAGGATGATTGGGACGGTTGGGCGGATCTGACTAACCTCGCAGGTAAATCATGTCAGCTAGTTGGTGACGATCTTTTTGTTACCAACACCAAGCGCTTGACAACCGGAATTGAAAAGGGCGTTGCAAATTCCATTTTGGTTAAGGTCAATCAGATTGGTTCACTATCTGAAACGTTGGATGCTGTCGAACAGGCGCATAAAGCAAGTTACACGGCAGTGATGTCGCACCGCTCGGGCGAAACCGAAGATGCGACGATTGCAGATCTGGCGGTTGCGACCAATTGCGGACAGATCAAAACCGGTTCGCTTGCGCGTTCAGACCGGCTCGCTAAGTACAACCAACTCATTCGCATTGAAGAAGAGCTTGGCAACCAAGCCGTTTATGCAGGTCGCTCGATCCTGCGCCAATAGTTTTGCTCGAAGTTAAGACGTTCAGAGCCGTCCCGCTCACTGGGGCGGCTTTTTTTACAGCCTCGAGTTTACCACACATTAACCATGCTTGTTGGTGACGACTTAACCAAACCCATATACCAATGACTACAGGCGATAGTGCCTAGGGTTTTAAGGTATGTGGACGCGCCAGCGTAAAAAATCAAAGCTTCGATTTGCGATACTGCCAGTAGTGGGTTTGGCCCTATTAGGCTACTTTAGCTTCCATTCCATCAATGGTTCGCTTGGTCTAAACTCTAGCGAACGCTACCAAGCCCAAATTGACCAATTGAAATTGGAACTTGCATCACTCGAGCAAGTTCGACAAGATTATGAGAAGCGGACAAGCCTGCTGCGCGATGGATCGCTAGAACGCGACCTGATAGACGAACAGGCGCGATTAACTCTCGGCCTGATTAGATCAAATGAGATCGTTTTGCTGCACAGCAACAATTAACTTGTTTTCAGTTAATTGCTAATTATTTAGCAATATTATTGACTTAACGGGATAGATGTTATGCAAAATTGTACCTTGAGGTTATCTTCTGTTTCGTTAAGCTAACTCCTAATAAAAAACGTAAATTGGGAAGAGACCTATGGCGACGCGTCCACGCAAGTCCGCTTCTAAGAAAGCAGACAACCACCAATTAATGGCAGCAATAAAAGCTCCCGCTCCAGCAAAATTTTCAAAAGACGAAGAACTTCAAGCATATCGCGATATGATGTTGATCCGACGATTCGAAGAAAAAGCCGGACAATTATACGGCATGGGAGCAATTGGCGGATTCTGTCACCTGTATATCGGACAAGAAGCGGTTGTGACCGGCATTCAGATGACGCTGAAAGATGGCGACCAAATGATCACCGCCTACCGGGACCACGGCCATATGCTAGCAATGGGCATGGAAAGCCGTGGCGTGATGGCCGAACTGACCGGCCGAATTGACGGCTACTCGCGTGGTAAGGGTGGCTCCATGCATATGTTCAGCCGCGAAAAGAACTTTTATGGCGGTCACGGCATTGTGGGCGCGCAGGTATCCTTAGGCACTGGACTGGCCTTTGCCAATAACTATCGCGAAAATGGCAATGTCTCTGTTTCATTCTGTGGCGATGGAGCCGCCAACCAAGGACAGGTCTATGAGAGCTTTAATATGGCGGCACTTTGGAAGCTGCCTGCCATCTATGTGATCGAAAATAACCGATATGCCATGGGCACCTCAACGAAACGGCACGCTGCGCAATTAGACTTTTCTATGCGCGGCGTTTCATTTGGTATCCCCGGTATCCAGGTCGATGGCATGGATGTCCGCGCGGTCAAATCCGCTGCGGAATATGCAACTAAGCATGCCCGAAAGGACGGTCCAATCATTCTTGAGATGATGACCTATCGATATCGAGGGCACTCAATGTCTGACCCGGCAAAATATCGTTCGAAGGACGAAGTGCAGAAGATGCGCTCTGAGCAGGACCCGATTGAGCAGGTCAAACAGCGCATCTTAGGTGAGAAAATCGCATCAGAAGACGATTTGAAAGCCATCGATAAAGAGATCCGCGATATCGTTGTTGATGCTGCCGACTTTGCCCAGAAGAGCCCGGAACCGGACGCTTCTGAACTTTATACAGACATCTTGCTTTAAGGAGATTTGAGCATGCCTATCGATATTCTTATGCCTGC
>JBCDFK010000070.1:0-8001 GCA_039178065.1 Pseudomonadota bacterium
CAACTGTTGATTTAGAAGCTTGGAAATACGTAATGTTGCCGAACTTAAAGCTTCGTGTCGGCGGCGGCATTCGTTATGGCGAAATTGACCGTGACTACTTTGCCCGCGAAACCGGTGGCTCAGAGTTTGTAAGGTTCCACCATGATTTCAAAGGTTTTGGTCCGTCATTGAGCTATGAAATTGAAGTGCCACTGCAAAGAGGCTTTGCAGTTTATAATTCTGCCAGAGCTTCGCTCCTGTTTGGAAACCACAACTCATTCTATGAAGGTGAGAATACCAACTTTGACCAAGGAGCTTTGACCAATAATTCATTTGTACCAACAATTGATACCGAAATTGGTCTGCAATGGCAGGGTCAAGTCGGTGGTTTGCCTGGTTCTTTGAGATTGCGAGCAGGTGTAGAAGCTCAAGCTTGGATGCATGGCGGTGGCTGGGATTTCTTCCATGATGATATGGGCGCTCAGTTCCCTCAACACGCTGGCAGCTTCGGCGTGGCTGGCTTTAGTCTTGGCGCTCAATATACATTTGCTATGGGCGGCGGCAATCCGTACGCTATCTATGAGTATGACACATCCGGCCCTGCGATAGTTCCTGCAGGGTTTTTTGTTGGTGCAAGAGCTAGTTATTTAAATCCGTTCATTAACACCGATGTTGTGGGCGCCGACGAATCCATTGGCCCGCAGGGCGAACTTGAAATCTTTAGTTTAGATTGGGCCGGGGGCGGAGCGTACAAAGCCTGGGCAGGTTACGAGACCGCGCACGGTCTTGGCGTTTCACTAAGCCATATGGGCCTCGACCAATCAACCAGTTTCAGTCGGGCTGAAAATGGTGGAAGTCTTCAATCCCATTTTGACCCAGACACCGACGATGCGAGTATTTTTGTCAACGGCACTCTGAATGCTCGAGAAACCTTGAGTATGAATGTTACCGACCTTGAGGTCTGGCAAAAAGTAAAACACCCAAACATTATGGTGCGATACGGTTTCGGTGCCCGATATGCTAATATTGATCGTAATTTATTGGCGAATGAAACCGATGGTGACGAGTTCATTAACTTCGACCATAGCTTTACAGGTTTTGGCCCATCGCTTTCCTACGAAGTTGAGGTGCCATTGCCGCGCCCTGGTTTTAGTATCTACAATTCAGCCAGGGCTTCATTGCTGTTTGGAGAACACAAGTCAGCCTATCAGGGCGAGCAAGTAACTAACGATGCGGGCTTCAACAACAGTATGGGTTTTGTCCCCACATTTGATACAGAACTGGGTGTTCAATGGCGCCGTTATACTGGTTCAGGCGAACTAACCCTCCGTGCAGGCGTTGAGGCGCAAGCTTGGATTAATGGCGGTGGCTTTGATCTATATGATGACGATGGCGGTGCATTATTCCCCCAAAATTCTGGTAGCTTTGGCCTTATAGGCTTGAACATTGGTGCCAACTATAAGTTCGGCGTTGCAGGCCAGGACTATGCAATGCTTGAAAGGGACAATAATGCTCCAGCAATTGTTGCTCCCGGCTTCTTCGCGGGTGCAGAGGCAGTATATCTCACGCCGGCCTTTACAAGCGACGTCGCTGCCTACGACTCAAGCTTTGGTGCAGACAACTCTTTGCGCCGTTATAGTTTTGATTGGGATGGTGCCGGAGCTTACCGCGTTTGGGGTGGCTACGAGACAGCTCAAGGTACAGGTATTTCGGTGACTCACTTTGGATTGGATCATTCGACACGATTTTCGATGGCCGAGGAACCGGGTGGCAATTTGCAAGTCGATTTTGATCCAGATTCTGATGACGTTAACATCAATGTTGACGGCACATTGAACACCCACAATGCGCTCAGCATCAACGCAACTGACCTCGAAATTTGGCAAAAAGTTATGTTGGGCGGTACAAGCGCGCGTTACGGTGCAGGTGTTCGCTTTGCCAGCGTCGGCCGTGACTATCATGCAACTGAAACTGATGACGATGAGTTTGTAAGGTTCAACCACGATTTCCATGGTGTCGGTCCAAGTGTTAGTTACGAAGTTGAAGTGCCGGTCTACAATAATTTCAGCATTTATAATTTCGGTCGAGCTGCTCTGTTGTTTGGAGAGCACAAGTCAAATTATCAGGGCGAAAACGATACTGGCGACAAAGGTCAGCTCAATAACTTCGGCATGGTGCCAACAGTTGATGCCGAGCTAGGCGTTCAGTGGCAAAGCAAATCAGCTGGTTTTGGAAAAGAGCTGACTGTACGTGCAGGCGTGGAAGCGCAGGGCTGGATAAATGGTGGTGGTTGGAATATGCATCAGGACGATGGTGGCGCACTTTGGCCTCAACAGAATGGAAGCTTCGGACTTTATGGAGCGACCGTAAGCGCCAGTATGAAATTCTGACTAGAACCGAGAATTCTATTCTTGTCATGGGGCTGCTTCGGTGGCCCCATTTGTAAGCACCACGCAATGATTTCAATGATTTACCCCTATTTATTGCTAGTCATGGTAGTGCGATGGGGTCACCGCTTGCAATACCACCCCACAAGCCGCGTATCTGACTCACTGCGTCGCTTTTGGCGCAAATATGGCGTGACCTAGCTGATTTTACAAAACGCGCTGTGTGAGTCTTATTTGGCGATTGTAGGCATATGCCATCATTAGAATGATTGAAGCTTGTGTTTAGGAGGGTGCGCAAATTTAGGCATGCTGATTTCAATCTTCCCCTGCAATGATTCAACGCTGCTTCTTTGTCTTCAAAGCAATTCTAGACACTTCTTGATGGGAGGCGGCCACATTCAAACTATCTCCATCGGTAAGATTTACGTGCGTAACTTCCTCAGTGTACTCGCTCACCGATATTATTTGCTCCAGATTGATCAAAATTGTGTTTGGTACTGCCTGATGTAGTCTAAGCTCAACAAAAACTGCCATTGTGATTTTCTCCTGTAATGTAAACGTCGCAATTGTCCCCATTCCAGCCGCTAGCATTCGAAACGGAACCTAACCCGCATTCAATGTCTGCCGGTCATAGGCAAAGCAAACGTCCAGGGCCGGTACGCAGACCTCAAGGGTATTCAATTGCAAATCAAAAAGGTCATTAGCATGTGTCACAATAGCATGGAGCAATCCTAGCAGTTCGTCGCGCACGTCAGATTCAGCAATGCCCAAGTCTAATTTGCTGTTGGCCAGTTTATCGAATTGCTCTTGAAGGTATGGGACGCCAGCTCCTTGCTGGTCTATTCGCTCGACATAGCCAAATGTCAACTCGTCAACAATCCCAAAGTGTTGGGCGACTGGGAAGCACTTGATTTGGGCGGCCATGGCAATACTCCAATGTGGTAGTTAGTTACCATACTACTGGGTTCAGGTAAATTGGGTTGAATGGCAGCCATGCGGACAAAGCTGACTTCAGTTTTGCACGCCGGGCTCCAACTCTAAAACAACCAGGAATCCTCAAATAAGTAATAAAATCACTCCGCCAGTGTTTGCGAGCAAGAGTTCTTTACAACATTGCATGGGTGGTAGCGGTCTGTTGAGCAGACTAAATATCAGAACGAAGCTGCGACTTGTGATGCAGCAAAGCCATCAGCCTTCTGTCCCGTCTTACTTGAGCATCGGGAACGCTGGCCACTGGTATTTTCTGATCAAGTTCGGATTGAAGTTTTTCATCAACAATTCTGGCCCAGTCGACATCGTCGTAAGCGCCGATGCCGAAGCCACGATACATGTCTCCATATCGCGAAACATAGTCGGCAACGCCTCCAGGGGCGTTCAGATGAATGGTTTGCATTGGCCCCATGAAGGACCACCGTAGCCCCAGCCCATCACAAATGGCCTTGTCTAAATCCGTAGCCGATACGATGCCGTCTCCCACCAACTTGAACGCTTCCTCTAGCAAAGCGCCCTGCAATCGGTTGACAACAAAACCGTCGATCTCTCTACTCAAAACAATAGTTTCACGGCGGCATTGAAGCATCAACTTGTTAACCTTTGATACGACGTTCTGATCTGTCCAAGGCGTTGGTACGATTTCGACTGCCGGAATAAGGTGTGGCGGGTTTATGGGATGCACAACAAGACACCGCTGCCGGCCAGCGATACCCTTGCAGTAGCGCGACGCCGAGATGCCGGAAGTTGAACTGCCGATGGGTACGTCTTGCGCGGCAATGGCGTCAAGCGCTTCAGTGATTTCCCGTTTGACATCAATGTTTTCAGGTCCGCTTTCTTGAACGTATTCAGCACCATCCATGGCGTCATCAAGTCGGGGGGCGACGGAGATTCGTTCCATAATCTTGGGAATATCTTTGGTCTCAACGAGCTCAAACTCGGCAAGATCTGAAATACGAACATGCATAGCCTCAATTGCGCGTCCAACTGCATCAGCGGAAGCATCATACATTGCAACCTCAAAACCCGATTGAGCAAATACGGCTGCCCAGCCTTGGCCAATCAATCCGCAACCGATTACAGCAATCTTTCCCATCAACTATTCCTTTATTGTGCACTACAAGCCGCATTGAGCGCTGTTTAAAACGCGACCTTATCTCCACCCTTCAACCCAAGAATTTCGCGTGCCTCGTCAGGTGTTGCAACTTGCAAACCTAAGCCTTCAATAATAGTGCGAACCTTCTGAACTTGTACAGCGTTTGACTGGGCAAGTTCGCCGCGACCGACCCAAAGGCTGTCTTCCAATCCAACTCGCACATTCCCTCCTAGTGTTGCCGCCTGGGTCGCAATTCGGAACTGATTTGAACCTGCACCAAGGACGGACCAGCGGAAGTCTTTGCCAAAAAGGCGATCTGCTGTACGCTTCATGTGAAGAACATCTTCATGGTGCGGACCAATGCCGCCCAGCAAGCCGAAAACCGACTGCACAAAGAACGGCGCCTTTACTAAACCGCGATCTGCAAAATGTGCGAGGTTGTAGAGATGCGATGTGTCATAACATTCAAATTCAAATCGTGTCCCGTTGCCATAGCACGTTTGCAGCACATACTCGATGTCTTGAAACGAGTTGCGAAAGACCAAGTCGCGCGACCCCTCTAGATGCTCGCGCTCCCAGTCGTATTTGAACTCATTGTATCGATTGAGCATTGGGTACAGCCCAAAATTCATTGACCCCATATTGAGTGAAGCGAGCTCGGGTTGGTAGGCGGCCGCAGGTGCTGCGCGTTCTTTGACACTCATGTAAGGACTACCGCCAGTGGTGATGTTCACAACAGCGTTTGTGCTCTGCTTAATCCTCGACAGGAACGGAGCAAACCCTTCGGGCGTTTGATCCGGACGCCCATCAGAATGGCGGGCGTGAAGGTGCAGAATTGAAGCCCCGGCTTCGCTTGCGGCCAGTGACTCAGAGATAATCTCATCGGGCGTTACTGGCAGGTACGCCGACATGGACGGCGTGTGGATGGCACCTGTGATTGCACAGGTAATGATAACCTTGCCCACTTGCTCGTTTGGTGTTTTCATTTTTGATAGCTTTCAATTTGGATCAGAGTGTTTCGACATTTCCGTCAACGGACATGGACTGCCCCGAGAGATTTGTGCCAGCATCTGAAATCAGGAAGGCCGCAGTGGCAGCGACATCATCAACAGAGACCATCCGACGCAAGGAAATTTTCTTGAGATACTCGTCATGCATCGCGTCGTAGCTGACACCTGTCGCCTCGGCGCGGTCGCGAATGACACCATCCATTCTCGGTCCTTCCACGATCCCAGGTAAAACAGCATTCACCCGAATGTTGTCGGGTCCCAACTCTTTAGCCAGACTTTGCGTCAAGCCGATCACGCCGTACTTGGCAGCAGAATAGGGTGAACGATAAGCATAGCCATGCTTTCCGGCGGCAGACGACATGTTCACCAATGCACCACCACCATTTGCTTTTATCATCGGAATAGCCTGGCGCGCGCAGAGGAACTGGCCAGTCAGACAAATATCAATACAACGCCGCCAATCTGCAGGCGATAGGTTTTCGATCTTGCCGGTTGGGCCTGCGATTCCCGCATTGTTCACCAGAGCATCAAGCCCACCGTTATCTTCTCGTACCCGATCAAAAAAGGCCTTGACGGCATTTTCGTCCGAAACGTCTGCTTGGACTGCGACACAGTTCCCAAGAGCGCCGCTGGCTCGCTGCAAGGCCTCCAAATCAACATCACAAATTGCGATTTTTGCACCTTGTCCATGTAGAAGCCGAGCAATCGCAAATCCGATGCCACTTGCACCCGCGGTGATTGCAACTTTCTTGCCTTCCAGACCTGGCAGACGCAAGTCGACGGGCGTCGAGGGCGAAAAAGAGGAGTGATTGGTCATACAATTTCTTCTAACTGCCAAAGACGGCATCTGGAACCCAGAGTACGAGGTTCGGCCAAAGAATCAAAAGGGCCAAGCCAGCAAGTTGCAGAACGACAAACGGAATAATGCCACGATAAATAATTCGGATCGATATTTCGGGTGGCGCAACTCCTTTTACGTAAAATAGCGAATATCCAAAGGGTGGTGTAAGGAAACTTGTTTGTAAATTCACTGCGACAAGCATGGCAAACCATAATAATTGCTGTTCACGTGAAATGTCTAATCCAAAGTCTAGACCTGCTACGATGGGCGCAAAAAGAGGCAACACGATAAAGCTGATCTCGACCCATTCCAGGAAGAAACCCATCACAAAGATTAGCACCAGCAAAACGCCAAGAGTGCCATATGCGCCAAGATCGAAAAACAGAATGGCGTTTTCAATCATCTTGTCGCCTTTGAGACCCTTGAAAACCATCCCAAAAATCGTCGCACCAACCAACACACCCAGGATCATTGCAGAGGTGTTCCCGGTCTCTCGAACGCATGATGATAGTGTTTTGAATGTTAGCTTTCGATTCATGGCTGCGAGAATCATCGCGCAGATCGCTCCGAGGCCCGCTGCTTCTGTAGGGGTCGCTGTTCCGGTTGCAATCGAACCCAGCACTGTCAAGATGAGCAAAAGCGGTGCAAACAAATCGCGCAAAAGTGCCATCGCCAAGGAACCATCGGTAGGTACATTTGTCGAGACGGGTGCGTCATCTGGCTTTGTCAGCGCGACAAGGACAATATAGCCGACATATAGTCCACCCAAAAGCATGCCAGGTACAATTGCACCCAGGAAAAGTTCGCCAACAGAAATTTGCAGAATATCACCTACCAACACCAACATGATCGAAGGCGGGATAAGGATGCCCAGCGTGCCCGAAGCAGCAATTGTACCCACCGCCAATTCCGGCTTGTATTTCTCTCGCAGCATGATGGGCAATGCCAGCGTGCTAAGCATGACAACCGATGCACCGACAATACCCGTGCTGGCCGCCATGATAATGCCAAGCAGGGCCACGGAAATTGCCAACCCGCCTCGCTTGCGACCCAAGGCACGTTCCAAAGAATAGAGCAAATTTTGTGCGAGCCCCGATTTGTCGAGCATGGCGCCCATGAAAACAAACAGCGGCACTGCTAGTAGCAACCAGTTCTCAACGACTCCGGCATATATGCGTGAGACTCCAATTTTGAGGAATGCAAAGGGCAGTTCGCCAATGAAAGCGAACAAAATTCCAATTCCGCCGAGCACGAAAGCCACCTGATAGCCGGAGAATATGCCAATGAGCAGGCACACGACCATGGATAGAGGAATGATGTGCTCAATCATCGCTTGGCCCTTTTTTTGATGTGACTAATTTGAAAACGCCTAGAACCGCCAAGCCAGCTCCAGCCAAGAACATCAGCCCAAATCCGATTGGAATGAATGCTTTCAGGACAAATCTATTGTAAAGCCCGTCATAGTCTGAGCCCTCATTCATACTGAAGGAACGAGCGGTAAAATCGTAACCGTTGTAGACGATGATCGCGCAGAGCGGTAAAAGAAAGATAAGGTGGCCAACGACGTCCACTACAATCTTTTTCTGCTCGCTCATATTTTGTCGTAGAAAGTCAACGCGAACGTGCCGGTCGGAAACAGTAGCCCCGGCCATCGTCAGCATCAACATAATACCAAAGAGATGCCACTGAAGATCTCCA
>JBCDFK010000071.1:0-7996 GCA_039178065.1 Pseudomonadota bacterium
CCAAGGGCGCCCTTTGGCTTTGGCTGCCGATTGCAAATCCCGGCGGGTCATATCGAGGCAGGGCGCATATCCATAGACGTGCTCAAGCGCTTTTCCGACGGATATGTTGGTGCCGCCTGACTTGAGCGCAACGGCCATTTCGATTTCGAAGTGAACGTCGTCAGATTTTTGCGGATAGGGGAAAGTACCTGACGCATCGAGATTGTTGGGGTTCTTCTGGAAGAAAAATGGTGGATCGCGATCCGGATCATCGCCCATCTCGATTGAGTGCGAAGCATAGTTGCGCCCGATGCAGTAAACCCGTCGCACTGGGAAACTTCCGCCGCCTTGAACAGGTATTGTTGCTACTTCAGGTGTTGGAATAACGTAGTCAGACATCGATTCTTCTTCTTAATTTAATGTTTTGATATTGCTTCATTTTTTGAGACCCTACAAAAATACTTATTTTGCTGATGATTTCTGACCTTGTGCAGTTACTTCATCTAGAGTTTGTGAAGGCGTCAGCGCTTGTGGGTCGACAATTAATTCAATCAAATAACTGCCCGCAACTGAGTTGGCGCGATTGAGCGCTGCTGCGAAATCCTCGGTCCTTTCAACGCGTTCGCCGGCGATACCGAAGGAAGCTGCATAGGCCACAAAATCTGGATTTGCCAGCTGTGTTGCAATGGGGCGCTTTGGATAATTTCGTTCCTGATGCATGCGGATTGTACCTAGCATTGCATTGTTCACGATAAGGAAAATGATGTTGAGGTCATATTGCTTTGCGGTTGCCAGCTCTTGAGATGTCATCATAAAACAACCGTCACCAGCAAGGCATATTACCGGCTGATCGGGTGCTGCAAGCTTTGCGGCAATCGCGGCGGGGACAGCGTAACCCATTGAACCGCTCGTTGGCGCGACTTGAGTGCGGTAAGCGCAATGTTTGTGAAAGCGATGCGCCCACGCGGTGTAGTTTCCCGCTCCATTTGTGAGAACCGTTTCCTTCGGCATTGTATCTGTGATGTGAGTAATAATTTGTGCCATGTTTACACCACCAGGCGCGCGCGTGGGGACACGGAATGCCACGTAGTCGCGTCTTTGATCGGTGATCCAACCCATTCTGTCCTCGTCGGGTTTCATCGTCTCAATCGCGCTCAGAGCATCGAAGAAGTTTGAAGCGGACGCAACAATGCCCAGATCGGGGTTGTAAACATGTCCGATTTCATCAGCACCAGCGTGTACATGCACGAGTGTCATTTGTGGATTGGGTATGTCTATGAGTGAGTATCCGTTGGTTGTCATTTCGCCCAAACGGGATCCAACAACGATGAGTAAATCAACGTCTTGGGCAATACGCTTGAATAGTTTAGGTGAGGTGGCGATGCCCACAACGCCTACATAGTTTGGATGATCATTGTCGACATAGTCCTGACAGCGAAAACTTGTGACGACAGGAAGGCTCATGCGTTCGGCAATATCCATCGCTTTGGCACAGCATTGAGCGCTCCACCCCGGTCCGCCGACCATCATAATAGGTCGTTTTGCGTTTTTGAGCATGGCTTCAAACTGTTCGATCGCTTTTGGGGCAGGCGAAGGGTTTGCGATGATGGCTGGCCTGAGATCTTGAGCTTCAGCTTTTTCCGATAAAACGTCTTCGGGTAAGGCAAGCACAACCGGCCCAGGGCGTCCTGACTGCGCGATTTTCCATGCTCGCGATATATATTCAGGAATCCGGCTGGTGTCTTCTATTTGCGCTACCCATTTTGCCATTTGGCCAAAGACCCGCCGATAGTCCATTTCCTGAAACGCCTCGCGTTCTTCCATCTTGCGGCTAACTTGACCAATAAGCAGGATCATAGGCGTGGAATCTTGAAATGCGGTGTGCACGCCATTGGCGGCATTTGTGGCGCCAGGGCCGCGTGTCACAGCGCAGATACCTGGCTTGCCAGTCATTTTGGCGTAAGCATCTGCCATGTTCGACGCACCACCCTCGTGACGACAAACGATGGTTTGCATGCTTTCGGCATGATCATAAAGACCGTCGAGCAAGTCGAGAAAACTCTCTCCTGGAACGCAAAATACCTTGTCCACGCCAAGGATTTGCAGCTGATCGGCAAGGATATGCCCGCCGCTGCGCATGCCATGAGTTAGTTCTGCTTTTCTGTGTGAATTTGCCATGGCACTGGTTCCCGTTAGAACTGCCATAAATGCTTGCCGGCAGGTCGCCGTCAATAGTTTTAGAGGAGCGCTTTGTCTGCCTAATCGGCTTCATCACCAGGAAAATTGCCGGCCATAAAGAAGTGGTAGCCAGCCATGAGGCCCATGCCGATAAAAAGAGCGCCCCAAAAATTTGCACCCATTGAAAGTTCCAGAAGACCCCATCCAATACAGATGGCAAAAATCAATACTCTGATCCAGAGCGGCTTGAAGAAGGGGTCCTTGAAATCAAAGAGTGCTTTCTTCACGCAGCACCCTCATATTCAGCGCCTGTTTTAGCACCGGTGATGTAGGCAACAATATCTTGACCATCGGTCTCCTCTTTCTTGAGGTTGGCCACGATGCGGCCGCGACGGAACACAATTATGCGGTCCATTAAATCCATGACCTGCCGCATATTGTGGCTGACTAAGATCAATGGTTCGCCCGCGTTCTTTAGCGTGCGAATGATGTTCTCAACCTGCTCCGTTTCTTGAACACCCAACGCTGCCGTCGGCTCGTCCATGATTGTCAGTTTTGAAGCAAATGTAGCTGTTCGTGCAATAGCTACACACTGCCGCTGACCACCAGACATGTTCCTGATAGAGTTTCGGATATTGGGAATCTTCACAGCCGTTTTATCCAAACCTTCTATTGTCGCTGCCCGCATTGCTTTATAGTCTAGGAAACGAAAGGGTCCTAGCCAATCGAACTTGGTAATTTCGCGACCAAGGAACAAATTGTCGGGTACGTCCAAATCATCGGTAAGTGCAAGTGTTTGGAAAACGGTTTCAATTCCCGCCTCGCGCGCGTCTAAAGGTCCGGCAAAGTTAACCTCTTCGCCATAGAGCCAAACTTTGCCACGGGTGCGCTGCTCAACTCCTGTTATCTGTCGTACGAATGTTGATTTGCCCGCGCCATTGTCGCCCATCACGGCGATATGCTCGCCCTTTTTGAGTTCAAAATTGGCTCCTACGAGCGCATGCACGCCGCCATAATGTTTGGTTAGGTCTTCGGTTTTAAGAACAATATCATCGCTCATTTTATCTCTCCTGACTTATGCGCGATTGCGCTGTCGGTATTGGTCTAAAATCACAGCTGCGATGATGATGCTACCCATAGCCATCAGCTGATAGGATCCGTCGAGCTTGACGAAAGTAAATCCAGAGCGAATGACGCCGAGCACCATTGCGCCAAGGACGGTGCCGATAATCGATCCACGACCACCGGTTAGGCTGATGCCGCCAATAACCGCCATGGCAATCGCAAATAGCTCATAGAACTCACCCATACCAGCCTGCGCGGTTGATGCTTTTGCGCTCAATACGATACCGGCGAATGCAGCAAGCATGGATGCGATCGTGTAGACCATCACCTTGTGCTTTTTGACATTAATACCCGACATGCGTGCGGCTTCTTCATTCGAACCGATTGCATAGGTGTGTTTACCGTAGACCGTATATTTCAGAATGATGTGGAAGATTATGGCCAGAGAAACGAACCAAACCACTGGCATCATGCCTGCGCCAATAGCTTTATATCCCTCGGTTGGAAAAGAGATTGGATTGCCCGAGGACCACCATAACGCAATACCGCGACAGACTAGGAACATGCCCAATGTCGCAATAAACGGCGGAATGCGGAAGAATGCCACGAAAGTCCCGTTTATGGCCCCAATAAAGGCGCCGAAGGCAAGTCCAGCCGCGACTGGAACCAGAACAGGTAAATCCATCGCCCATGTGCCAAAGAGAGCTTTAGGATTGGGGTTGCCATTGACCAGCTCGGTTTGACCAAAACTCATGGCGACCATTGCTGTTGCGGCAACCAGAGGTCCGGAACTGAGGTCAATGCCTGCGGTGATAATCACCTGCGTAACACCAAGGGCGATAATCCCGATAATCGCAACCTGTAGAATAATAATCTGTAGGCGGGCCTCGTTGAAAATCGTATCAAAACGACCCCGTGTATCAAAAAGGAAGCTTTGGCCGTTCATGTAGGGAAGAACCTGGCCTAAAATTTCAAATATTGCGATGATGATTACCAGGGCGATGAATATGTTCATCTCATTCGGCCAAGCTCTCTTGCTTTGGTCGAATGTTAGCCCGCCGGTGCCGTGGCTAGTGTCATTCATTTGAGTCAGTCCCGTATTGGCCACCACATAGAGGGGTGGCAGATGTGAGCTCCGTGGCGGCAAAGTTTGCCGCCACGGAAAGTTTGGAGAACTTAGTTTTTGCTGAGGAACTCATCCATGTTGGCCGGTGTGACCAATTTGAACGGGATGTAGACTTTTTGGTCTACTTTTTCGCCTGCAATCAGTTTCAGTGCCGCGTCGATAGAGCCGGTACCTTGTCCAACAGAGTCTTGGAACACTGTTACGTCGTAGTCACCTGCAGACATTACAACCAAAGCGTCCTGACTGGCGTCAACACCGCCGACCTGAACGTCAGCCATATCCATACCCGCTGCCTTCATGGCTTGTATTGCACCAATTGCCATTTCGTCATTGTTCGCAAGAACGAAGTCGAAAGGCTCACCCGAAGACATCCAGTTTGTCATCAAGTCTTGTGCTTCATCGCGAGACCAGTTTGCAGGCTGCTCATCGATGATGGTCATGAAGTTACACATGTCCATGCCGATAACATCGTGTACGTCTTTAGAACGTTGAACAGCGGCTTGGTTAGATAGCTGACCGTTCATCAAGTAACCGGTTGCTCCACCGCCTTTGCCAGCTGCGCGAAGATTTTTGCAAATTTCGAATGCTGACAATGTGCCGGATTCGATTTCGTTGGACGCCACAAAAGCCTGAGTTGGTGGCAGTTCGTTGACGTTATCTGGCTCGCGGTTGACGAAAACAAGCGGCGTGCTGCCTGCTGCTTCTGTAATCGCTGCGCCAGCTGATGTATCAACAATGTTGACGATGATGGCATCTACGCCAGAGGCAACAAAATTCTTCACTTGGTCAATCTGCTTTGCAAGATCGTCACTCGCATCTTCTTGCTGATAGCTTAGACCGTCGATGGTCGCGGCGTACTCAACCATACCGTTGCGCAAAACTGTTAGCCAGTTATCGTCGAAACGAGAAAACGTTGCGCCAATTTCTTGCGCCATTGCAGATGAGCCCATCAGTGTTGCAAGGCCAACAGCCAGCACTGATTTTCCAATAGTCTTTTTCATGAATTCCTCCCAGGAACATCGAATATTTGGACGAAATGATGGCCAATCCATCTTTTCGCTCTTTAGGAAATCACAAGGCGAAGCATTTTGCAACCGGTTGCAAAAATATTTCCGATTGCGCTAAGGTGATGATTGAGGCTAATCCGAATTAGGAGCGCAGGCGAAAGAGCAATGGCAGTAACGCTAAAAGATGTGGCGATAAGAGCAGGGGTATCCCGTTCTGCGGTTTCGCGTGCGTTTACTGATGGTGCATCGGTCTCGGCCAAGATGCGCAAGAAAGTTGAAAAAGCTGCTGCTGATCTTGGATATCGCCCTAACGCTCTAGCGTCCAGCCTGACGACAGGGCGCACAAAACTAATTGGGCTAGTGTCAAATAACTTCCACAACCCGATTTTCCTGGAGGTTTTCGATCTGTTCACCAGAGGGCTTCAAGATCGGGGGTTACGACCGCTGATCATGAATTTATCGGACGACCAAGACCCTGAAAAGTCTGTCGATATGTTGAAACAATATTCTGTGGATGCGGTGGTTGTTGCATCCTCTACCTTGTCGCCGAGCTTCGCGAAGACGTTCCGCGATGCCAATGTGCCGGTTGTTCATTGCTTCGGTCGGAATTCTTCCTCACCGGAAGTGCATGTGGTTGGTATCGACAATGTCGAAGCAGGGCGCATGGCAGCGCGTGAGTTTGTAAAGCGCGGCTATGGGCGAGTTGCTTTTATGGGCGGCCCACAAAGCGCAACATCAACGCAGGATCGATTTTCTGGGTTTTCCTCTGAAATGGCCGGGCATAGTGGTATCGCGTACAGCTATAGTTTTGCAGAACAATATTCGTTCGAAGCCGGTCGCAGGGAAATGCAGCGATTGCTTGAGTCCGACCCCGCAGAAGCTTATTTTTGTGGCGATGATGTTTTGTCGATTGGCGCACTAAGCGCCATCAATGAAACCGGATTGCGGGTACCAGAAGACATAGGCATTTTAGGGCTGAACGATATGGAAATGTCGCGCTGGGAAAACATTGATTTGACGACCATTCACCAGCCGATCCGTCAAATAATCAATTCATCTATTGAACTCATTGTTGCCATGCTCGATGAGCCGGACCGCTATCCCGAAGCCCGGCTCTTTCCATGTCGTATCGCCGAGCGCGGCACGTTGCGCCCGGTTGTTGATCTTTAGCCCGCCTTAGTTTTGAGGAATGGAGCGATATCCCTTGATGATCATCGCCAAACCGACCCCCGAAAGCCCAAGACCGCTGAGCAATTCCGGCTTTAGCCAGCGTGATTTTCCTTTGTTTACTGCATGCATTGTGGCAAGCGCGTAGCCCAGAATTGAGGCTGCATCCAAGATCAGAAAGACTGCTCCATATACGATGCTTTGCAACAAGATGCTGTGTTCTGGCGATATGAACGCCGGAAACAGCGCAACGAAGAAGACAATGGCTTTAGGATTGGAGACGCAGGCGAAAAACCCAGACCAAAACGTTGCTCTGTTTGATGCGCGGATGCTCTGGCCATTATGACTATGAAAAAGTGTTTTGTAGGCGAGGTATAGGATGAATATGCCACCAGCGATTTGCAGCGGCGGCAATATCACCTCTGATATTGCGATCAATACCGTTAAACTGCTGGCGGCAATGGCGATGTGGACAATGGTACCTAATGCATCGCCGGCCACAGTTATGTAGGCTGCTCGGGTACCATGCCTGAGCGCTTGTGCTGTTGCAAAAGCAACTGAAGGCCCGGGCGTTGCGACGAAAAATAGCGTGGTCGTTATGAACGCGATGAGCAGTGTTGTGTCCAAAATTACAATCCTGATCTACCTAAACATTGGGGGGCGGGCATCAACCCATTTGCCGTCTTGTTTGCCTGATTCTGCAACGGCAAACACCGCTGCCATTGATCGTAGGCCATCTTCAGCACGTGGATAAAGATTAGCGGCAGGATCCATCTTCCGGTTTTCTTTTTGTGCATTTATGGCTTCGGCTAGATCAGAATATACATTGGCAAAAGCAAGCGGCATGCCTTCAGCATGGCCCACAGTTACACGGCTAGAGCGATCAGCTTCTGGCGACAGATTGCCAGCACCGCGTTCGATCACTTCAAGACGTCCACCCAGCGGCATGTAATAGAGTTGATTAGGCTGTTCTTGGCTCCAACGCAGCCCACCTTTTTCACCAAAGACTTGAATGCCCAGGCCGTGTTGACGACCAATGGCAACTGACGATGTCCATAGGCGTCCCACCGTGCCACCATCCATGCGGAAGTTAACCATGGCGTCATCTTCAAGCTCACGGCTTTTGATGCATGAAACCGTATCGGCAGAGAGTTCTGTTACTTCCTGTCCAGTTACAAAACTGGCCATATGCATGGCATGAATGCCGCAATCGGCGAACTGCGCTGAGACGCCTGCTTGCTTGGGATCATACCGCCAGCGCACGCGTGGATTGTCGGCATCGGCCTCATCTGCGTGGTGGCCATGGGCAAATTCTGCCATGACAAGCCGAATGTTTCCGAGATCTCCGCGAGCAACCATTGCTCGCATATGGCGCACCAGTGAGTAACCCGAATACCCATAATTGACCGCACAGATGCGTCCCGTGCTGCTGGCCAATTTGACAATCTCTTCGCCTTCTTCGACTGACATCGTC
>JBCDFK010000072.1:0-7967 GCA_039178065.1 Pseudomonadota bacterium
GAAATGGATAATTGGGCCAAGCTTGCTGTTGCTTGCATAAACGTCGGATGTGACGCGATTGAATTGAATTTGTCGTGCCCCCACATGGACCGCAAAGACATGGGGGCAAACATTGCCAATGATGAAGAGATCATCAGATCGATACTGAAAGCTGTTACAAAAGCCGTGAGTGTTCCGATCTGGGTCAAACTGACGCCATCGACATCCACGCTTGTCGATGCAGCCACAGCCGCTTACGAGTCCGGCGCATCGTCAATATCGCTTTGCAACACGTTTCCCTCTCTGCCCTTGATGGATCCGGAAACCATGAAATTTGAGGTCGAAGTCGATGGTCTGGTCACGTCCGGCGGGTTGGGCGGCTTAGCTATTCTGCACCAGTCGCTGCAACGCGTGTCGGATATTTCACGCGCATTTCCAGATAAGTCGATTTCCGGCATTGGTGGAATAAGAGGCTTTAGAGAAGCCTTTAACTTCATAGCACATGGCGCAGGAAATTTGCAGGTCTGTACTGCCGCAATGGAAGAAAAAGGCAGTGGTGGCGTTGGGGTACAGCTTATTGAAGAACTAAAAACCGATCTCAGTGACTATCTTAAGCGCAAGGGTTTTTCATCAATTGAAGAGTTTCGTGGCATAGCACGCCATCGTATTGTCGAGCACTCTCAGGTCCGTAGAAAGAGTGACGCCTATAATGGCGGCTACGAAATCGCATCTTAGATCGATCAAGCGATTTTCTTTTTTAGATTGAAATCGAAGAGTGTACCTGCTTGAGATTCAAGCCTTCTGAATGTAGCTCGTCCAACATGGGTTGAATCAGAGATTCAGCCTTATTTGCAGAAGCGGTCACTGAGGGTTTTGAACGGTCCTTCGTCCGAAAACCCACTCAAGACAGAATACGGTCAGTAGTTATTATGATGGCAGCTGCCAATTGCGCGTCATTCCAGCGAAAATATGGTCGGCTATGTGCTTGGGGAACAAAATCTACCCGCAGCATCCCGACGTGCACTTTGGCGCAACGAGCGGTTGAAGATCCTCATCGATCGGCGGAACCTGTCCAGTGAGCACTAGTACTGGGACTCTAAGTGCTTCGGAAATTCTATGCATAGCTTCTTCGTTGATCGGCGTTGCGTCAGAGTTTTCGATCTTTTCGACCTGCCGTTCTGAAATGCCCGATAACTTAGCTAGCTTTGAGCGACCAATCTTGCGTGCCCGACGAATAGTCTTGAACTGTGCGGCATCGATTACGATGGTGGTCATTTTCCAGGGCACCCACAGCTTGGACCGCACGCACAGTTTTTACAGCTGCAAGATTCACCGCAGCAACATTTTTGCTCGGTTGGCTCTCTTCCCTCACAGGTACAGTTTGATTTGCAATCCTCACAAGCGCATTCTTGACGATCTGCCATTTTATCAACCTCATTTTCCGCGTTTGCACATTAGCTTGGTTCTTATTCCTGCAGAGAGTAGCAGAAACTCGAAGGCATTTAAACAAACAAAAAAGCTCCTCAAATCTGAGCTGATTAAATGTGATCGCAAGAGGTAAAGTTTCCCTAAAGTTGAAAAGTCCGCATTGGGCTCAGAGCGGACATTTTGTTAGACTTTTCACCAACGGCAACTATGCGAGCAAATCCGACGTTACATTGGGTTGCTCGCGGCCGCCTATTTATTCAGCTGCTCGTTTTGCAAGAACGGCCTTGAACATAGCGCCAAACTCTATTCTTCCGTCGGACTGTCGAAACGGCTCGATGGCCGACAGATGCGCCTGATCAACCGCATCAACGCCTGCCAAACTTATCGCCTTTGCTGCTACACCAGATGCAGCAAGCCCAGCAATCGCCGCAGCTTCGTCGGCATAGGACCATGGACTATCGACATCGAATACATCGTAAGGTTCAAACCCGCCTTCTTCTACGAATTTCCGCAATATGGCATCATCGGACAGGGCAAATGGGCCCGGTGCATTAGGCGTTGATGGGGAACACTTCCACGGGTACTAATAAGTGCAGTTGACATTTCACAGATTACTACTAGCCCCCCCCGCTAGACTGCACCAATTGATCAATGGAAACGAGTTTGGGTCGATGTTAACAAGCCCGACAATATGGATAAAGCGGGTAATCAAATGCGCGCATCAATCGCTTTTCAAACGATCAGGCCACGCGTATGGGCTTGTCCGGTACAAGGTCTAGTTTGATAACCCTTTCTAAGTTTTCACCTTCTGCGGCCACCAAAATACTCAGCATCGATTCAAGCGTGAAGTAAGCGCGCAAAACCCGAAAGATGAGATATTCGGGCAAAGCCAACACGCCTTTTGGAACGCCATTGGCCAAGGCCGCAAATACGGCCATAATCGCGGGCGCGCCTGTCGTCACTGCAACAACGGATTGCCAAACGATCGGACTTTGCGGGTTGAAACCAAAACTGCATTCCAGCGCGCCAAAAATGATGAGCGGAACTAGCATCGCTCTGCGCGCAGAGTTCACCAGCATGTATGGCAGAATAAATTTACCGCGAATGGTTTTGTTCTGACCATAGATGAGATCGCGACAGCGCGAACTGATATGATAGATCGATCGGAACCATCGCATTCTTTGCTCACGCATGTGCATATATGACGATGGCACTTCAGAGATGTAACGAATTTTTGGGTCAACCACCGAGTGAAAACCAAGCTCTCCTATTCGCAGCGAAATGTCGGTATCTTCGCCATTCATGCCCTCAACAAATCCGCCCAAATAGCGCGGGTGTTCTGTTCGATAAATCACAAACATGCCCGGAATACCCACCACACTGTTAACCGCGCCCATAGCAACAGAATAGAACCCATGTTTGACCAACACTTCTAACAGGCGGGCACGATCAAACAGAGCACCGCCGGGCGGCACGGGAACGCCACCAACAACGCCAACATGGGGGTCGGTAAAATAGGGCATGGCCCGCGAGAAATTGTCTTCTCCAACCAATGTATCCGCGTCCACGCGAACCAAGAATTCAGTTTCGCAAGCATCCAGGCCGGCATTCAAAGCATTGGATTTTCCTGGCTTGGGGACATTGATTACCTTGCCCTTTGCCGCCTTACATTTCGCCAGTGTTTCGCGCGCGAGCTGTTCGGTATCGTCGGTCGAGTTGTTATTCATGATCAGAATGTTGACTTCGCCGCCATAGTGGATGGCAGCGCGGTCCATCGCCATGATGGTATTTTCAATAATGTACTGTTCATTATGTGCAGGTACGATAACTGAAATCGGTGGATTGAATTTCTGTTTCTTTGCCGTAACTACATCGTAGATGGCGAGCACATAAAGCTGCCCAAAAAACAGGGGCAAAAATAGAAATACGCCCGGCCCAATGCCGCCCAATAATGTCCAACTGCGCAGCTGCTCTACCAAAGCAAGACCGAGTGAATTGACATAAACCGCCACCACCGCAGCAAGCACCATGGTAACTAGAATGCGGCACACAGCACGCATTTGGCTTATCGAAATATGCTCGATGCGAATGCGCGCTGGCATATGGCCGCGCTCAAGCAATTTGAACGAATAGACTGCAAAGCCGAGCAACCCTGATCCAATGGCAGAGAAATGCAGTGAGAAAGAAATGCCAAACTGGTTATGCGCAACCAAATTTGCGAGGTCGAGAAATAGACAGATGACCAGGAAGGTCAGAACCAGATCGAGCGCGAACAAAACCCTTCCGAGCCAGCCGCCCGAACAAAAAGCAGCAAATGCTAAAAAGAAGGCGACCAAAAACACGCGTATGGCGATCGAGTGGTGACCCTCATAGGGCGAAAACACCAAATCGTGGTTCGGAAATATGCGAAGACCTGCCTCAGTGTTGATCAAAAGCAGCATCAGCGCTGAGATCAAAGTGAAAAGCAGCAGAAGTGCGGGTCCGTGCCATTGCGGAACATGACCGGCAAAGCGCTTGGGTGCGCTATCGACCGAGATGTAATTGATTTGCTCTCGCTTATCGCTATTTGTCACATCACTCATGGGCCGCAACCTCCAGCGCTATCGGCATAGGCGATACGAGCAGCGCAACGCGGTTTTGATGTTCGCCGGACGCAGATATGGCCGGCTCAACCCGCAACAATTGGGTTTCTGGATCGATATAGGCGAAAAAGCTCTCCGGACCGGATTTCTGCAACTGCAACTGTAAATCTGGCGTCAACACAACAATCTCCGCACCCTCAAATCCTGGCTTTAAGGCGACCGTTTCTGGCACGAGTTCTGCCAATAAATCAGACGCCATCGACGCGTCTGCTGCCGATGGCAGCGAGGCAAAATTGACCGCTAGAACTTTCGCCTCAGCCAGCTGAGCGCGCAGCTTCGTGAGAGAGTCGGCATAGGTTCCATTGCCAGCAACCAACACGGTCTCGGGCAGTAATTCAGCGATAAACTCTGGGCCACGATTGCATTCTCCTTCATTGTGTCGCGTGGAAGTCGCACTAATCTCAACAACGTTTTTGGCCTTATGAAAGTTTGCGGGCAGCCCGATATTGGCGGTATATTTTCCACCCGTCGCTTCCACCTGTTCCTGAAATACCAGCCTGTTGTTCAGCGTCACAGCCAAAGACCATTGTGCACCATCAAGCTGAGCGCCCAATATGACAGCAAGACGCAATCTTTCGGGCATTTTTTGCCCAGGCGCTTTGCGTAGATCATATCGCTCGCGCCAAATTGTCGAGCGATAGAATTTGCGCAAACCAAGGTTGGATCCCTTTGCAGCAAGCGGAATCGGCCAAAGTGTTGGGCTCGACTTGCTGACATAAGTTGCCGTTTCGATACTTGCTTCGCGCAGTTGTACCGTCGTGAGCGCTTCAACATCCTGACGATCAATAAAGGCAGTGTTTATGCCATTGCGCTTAAAATCGCTCGCGATAAGCAAACGTCGCAATCCTTCGGTGGTCTTAAGCCAGCGCGGCCAAGCCACGCGAACCACGCGCCCCCATGCGTTGATCTGGTCGCCGGGATTGGTCAGCGGCTGATCCAATTTCAATTGTAGTGCGCTGCTTGCCTCTATCTCGACAACAGCTTCTATGCCATCGGCATTGCTGCAAACCGGATTTGCGCCCTGCCCCTGCAAGCTGAAGGATACAACCAGCTTCTTTCTGATTAAGTCAGATGGGGTAAGTTCGATCCTGAGCGAACGTGAGACTTCACCCGGGCGCAGTAAAACTTCGCCTCTTTTGGCGTTGTCAATTGATACACGTAGCACACCTTCAACCCCCTGAGAAACCTGGAAGGTAGCGTCTATTTGAAGAAAACCTGCGGTAGGCCGCGCCGCCATAGGCAAGTAGAATTCTGCACTTTGATATGAAGGGAGACCGGAAAGGACCAGCGGTTGGTTTGACCCGGTTCGCAGTATTGAAGCACTTGCTTCACTTTCGCTGTCGACTGCAGCCATTGTTTCGAACACCAGTTGCGGACCTTCAATGATCTCATCAATGTAGCGGCGCCCGTTTTGCCAGATGTCAAGAGTGGAGAACAATAGCACGACGCCTGCAAGCAGGAAGGCCAATAATCCTATACCGATCAATCTCATTTTCGCTCTCCCAAGTTTGGAGAGTGAGCCGCATCATCACAAGCGACCCACCCTCGTGCTGTTGTTCTTAAGCAGCTTTGTCGAAATCTACGACGCCTGGTCGTTGATTGTCGGTCCAAGTGGAGACACATGGGATCATGCGATGAATGCAACGATGAGCATATTTCGCCGCGACCTCTTGTGTTTCTTCCATCAATCCTTCGGCAAGCGTGATTGGCTTCAAGCCCAAATCGATGAAGGTCTTGTTGGAGACCCGCAGGCCGTTTTCCGCAGCCTCATTTCTTGGATTGTCAACATAGGCGACTGTTGCACCGGACAAACGAGCCACCAGTTCAGCAAGAGAGCGAACTGTATGTGTTTCGGTCATCTGGTTGAGGATGGCCACCTTGCCGTCCTTGGCAGCTGGGTTTTCAACCGCCAAGGCCAGGCAGCGGACAGTATCCTGAATGTGAATGAATGCACGTGTCTGGCCACCAGTTCCGTGGACAGTCAAGGGATGCCCAACCACAGCCTGCATTAGAAATCGGTTCAGCACTGTGCCGTAATCACCATCATAGTCAAATCGGTTGATCAAACGTTCATCAAGCTTGGTTTCCTCCGTTTGGGTTCCCCAAACGATACCCTGATGCAAATCCGTGATGCGCAACCCATCGTTTTTGGCATAGAATTGAAAAAGGAGCTGATCCATAGATTTGGTCATGTGATAGACGCTGCCCGGATTGGTCGGGTAGAGAATGTCTCGATCATAGAGTTCGCCATCGTCTCCTGGCACTTTCACATTCAAGTAGCCTTCAGGAATTTCAATTCCATCATCATCGTATCCATAAACGCCCATGGTGCCGAGATGGATGATATGGGGATCAGTACCCAGTTGCACCGCCGCCGCGAGCAGGTTGTGCGTGGCTGAGATATTATTGTCTACAGTGTAGCGCTTTTCTTCGACACCTTTCATTGAGTAAGGTGCAGCACGCTGCTCGCCAAAATGGATAATTGTGTCAGGCTTGATTGTTGCCATCAGATTGACTAAACGCCCAAATTCACGCGACACATCAAGGGTGTCATACTTAATGGTTTTTCCAGTGATTTCCTTCCAAGTCTGAATTCGTTCTTTGAGCGTTACAATCGGTGTAAGGCTGTCTGCACCCATTTTTCGATCAATCCACCTGCGGGAAAGATTGTCGATAATGGTGATTTTATGTCCCTGCGCAGACAGATAAAGTGCTGTAGGCCAGCCACAAAATCCGTCGCCACCGACTACGATAATTTCTTGGTTCTTTTTCATGTTGTTGTCCTTCTCTGCCAGTTCTTCCGGCTGTTGTTGATGAGGACAATTTACAAGCTTAAGCACTGCTCCGCTTGGGTGCTTGGGTATAGTTGGGAGAAAATTGGAACAGGCAGACTATCCTTTGGTATAGGCGCTTAGACTATCGAGCCGGCAATTTGGGCATCACCGACACGAGACTTGAAGAGTTCGCGGGTCTGCTGTCCGATATTTGCGACCGCCACAAGTCCAGTTGTAAGCGCTTCAAAGTCGGCCTTTTTGGATTTGAGCTTTGCCAGCCGGCTTTCCAGTTCAGTCATGCCAAGCATAGCTGCTGCGCCGCGCAATTTGTGGATCTCGGCACGCCATTCTTCGTCATCGCTGATGTTTTCTGCCGATGAGTGTTTTTCAACAAACTGATCAAACTCCTTAAAAAAGCGCTCAGACGCTTCAAGTGCCTTTTTGCCACCAATCGCAGCAACAAGCTCTGCGATACTGGCATCATCCAGAACACTTCCACTCACGTGGAATGCGACAGCTTCAAGCTCACCATCAATCACGCGTCGCAAAGTCGGCAATCGAATGGGCTTGGTATAGAATGTGTTCATACCGGCCTGTTTTGCACGTTCTCTAAATTCTTCACGACCATGCGCGGTCAGCCCTATCACAACCGTATTGACATTCTGGCTCGAACCCATACGCAGTCGCTTCGTCGCCTCAATGCCATCCATGACGGGCATACTGATGTCCATAATGATCAAATCAAATAGCGTATCCTCGACGCTTTCGAGCGCCTCCTTACCATTGGTTGCCTCAAATACCCGGTGCCCCATGCCCAGTAGCATATCCCGTAAAACGCTTCGATTGACGCTGTTATCCTCAACGATAAGGATGTTTTGATTACTGCGTGCGCGGGGCGCTGATTGTTCTGCCTCGGCCTCGCTTTCAGTTTGCGGCACCACACTTTCTGCCCTTAAAAGCGGCACAGTTAGTGTGAAAGCTGTACCGGAACCCACTTGGCCTTTGATCTGAACGTCGCCACCCAGCTGTCGGGCAATTCTTCGCGAAATATACAAGCCAAGCCCATCTCCGCGTGACTGCCGACCCTCGGGGCTGGTTAAAGATGCAAACGCCTCAAAGACCTTTTCATAATTGTCCTCTGCAA
>JBCDFK010000073.1:0-7914 GCA_039178065.1 Pseudomonadota bacterium
AAAACCTCGATTTTTTGAAGCGCTTCCGTTCATTGCTCGATGAATATCCCGGATCGGCAGCTGTGGGTGAAGTTGGTGACGCGGAGCGTGGCCTCGAGATTGTGGCACAATATACAAGCGGCGATGAGCGCGTACACATGTGCTACGCGTTTGACTTTCTAACCGTTGGCCGACCCAACGCAACAATTGTGCGCGATGTCATAAAAGAGTTTGAACAAGAAGCGGCCGATGGCTGGGCTTGTTGGGCCTTTTCAAACCACGATGTACAACGCCACTCCAGTCGCTGGACGAAAGGTGTCGACGACAGCGAAGCATTGTTGAAGATGGCGTTGACGCTGATCCTTTCTTTGCGCGGATCGGTTTGCCTTTACCAAGGCGAAGAACTTGGATTGGACGAAGCGGATGTACCATTTGAGGCATTGCAAGACCCTTATGGCATTCGCTTCTGGCCGAAATTCAAAGGGCGCGATGGTTGTCGGACGCCCATGATTTGGAATCACAATGGTCTGAATGGCGGGTTCTCAGATGGAAAACCATGGTTGCCAATTCCTGGCAATCACATGCAGTCAGCAGCGGACAAACAAGAGGGAAGCCCGGATAGCGTGCTGTCACATTATCGAGCTGCACTAGCCTTCCGTGCGAAATATTTGGAGTTCGCAAAGGGAAGCATTCGGTTCATCGGCAATGATAAAGACGTTCTCGTTCTGGAACGCGCGCACGCAGACGCAGTCATGTTCGTTGCTATCAACATGAGTGAACATGCAAAATCAATTGAAGCCTGTTCTTCTGACTTCCAACAACTCTCATCGCCTGGCGCGACGGGCAATAATGAACTTGGTAAAATCAATCTACCGCCCTTTGGTAGCTACTTTGCCAGAAAACAACTGAAAGATGGAGGCGCCTCATGACCGCGTTGAAGCTCACAGATATCCGTAAATCCTATGGCAGTACGGAGGTCATCCATGGCGTTGATCTGGAAATTGAACAAGGACAATTCATCGTATTTGTTGGACCATCGGGTTGCGGAAAATCCACACTATTGCGGATGATTGCTGGCCTTGAGTCGATCACTGATGGTGACATGCAAATTGATGGACAGCGCGTCAATGAAGTACCGCCATCGATGCGCGGCATCGCCATGGTTTTCCAAACCTATGCACTCTATCCGCATATGACGGTTTACGACAATATGTCATTTGGATTGAAGATTGCGAAAGCGCCGAAAGAGGAAGTTGATCGCCGCGTGCGAGAGGCGGCTGCTATTCTGCAGCTTGAACCATATTTGGATCGCCTACCAAAAGCATTGTCAGGTGGACAGCGTCAGCGTGTTGCAATCGGCCGCGCGATTTGCCGGGATCCAAAAGTGTTTCTTTTCGATGAGCCGCTATCCAACCTTGATGCAGCACTCCGCGTCGCAACACGTATTGAGATTGCAAAACTGAAGGAAAGCCTTCCGGAATCAACAATGATATATGTGACCCACGATCAGGTGGAAGCCATGACCTTGGCTGACCGTATTGTGGTCTTGTCTGCTGGCTATATTGAACAGGTGGGTGCGCCGATTGAGCTTTATGAAAAGCCGGCTAATTTGTTTGTGGCTCAGTTTATTGGATCCCCGGCGATGAACATTGTTGAGGGTAAGATTACCAAAGCAGGCAAAGCAACGAGTGTCGAATTGGTGACAGGCAGTAAAATCAACCTTCCCATTGCAACTGAAACAAGCAAGAATGGCGAAGCTGTTCATGTGGGTTTCAGGCCTGAAGATATGGGCATAGCGACCGCGAAAAATAGCCTTCTTGAGGGTGAGATAACGTTGGTTGAGTCACTTGGCGAAGTGACCAATCTCTATGTACAGGTGGCCGGCGCTGAAGCGCCTGTTGTCGCAAAAATTCCTGGCACAACAGAATATAAGCGCGGCCAATCAGTGAAACTGATGGCACCGGTAGAAAACATGCATTTGTTTGGGGCAGATGGAAAAACGTTGATGAACTAATTGCTTCGCCTATGGCAATGGAATGAATTCATCCTTGTCGTCGGCGGGCAATTGAAAGCGTCCATGTTCCCAATCGCCTTCTGCCCAAGCCTGTTTTGCGGCCTCGATCTTCTCTTTTGACGAGGCCACAAAGTTCCACCAAATATGA
The DNA here is from genome assembly GCA_039178065.1 of Pseudomonadota bacterium. GTDB lineage: Bacteria > Pseudomonadota > Alphaproteobacteria > Rhizobiales > Rhizobiaceae > Ahrensia. The sequence goes on from JBCDFK010000073.1 coordinate 2,142, forward strand.
CGCGGACCTTCAAGGGTTTCGCCTCCAAGCAATATGAGTCTGGCGCCCGCAGGTCCTGCTTTTACGGTGATTGCATCGCCCGGACGGAAGACCATCATCTGACCTTCGGTGAAACTGTCTCCAGCCACTTCGATAGATCCTTGTGTCACATACAGGCCGCGGTCTTCATGATTGTCTGGCAGTGGCAACGTGGCATCCGCTTCCAGAATTGCGTCGGCATAGAACATTTCAGAAAATGTTTTTGTCGGTGCTTGTTCGCCATAGGCATTACCGATAATCAGGCGAACTTGCTTGCCCTCACCTTCCAAGAATGGAAGCTTGTCCTCGGCGTGATGTTCAAAGCCGGCATCGGCTTCTTCGTGTTTCTCTGGCAGCGCAACCCATGTTTGAATACCAAATAAATTGCTGGGCCCTTTTCGTGTTTCTGCGCTGGTGCGTTCAGAATGCGTGACGCCATTGCCCGCAATCATCCAATTGACTTCGCCGGGATAAATCATCTGATTGGTGCCAAGTGAATCACGATGTTGAAACTCACCCTTATACAAGTAAGTGACTGTTGCGAGACCAATATGTGGATGCGGCCGAACATCAATGCCTTGATCTGTTAGAAACTCTGCAGGGCCCATTTGATCAAAAAACACGAAAGGACCGACCATTTGCCTCTTTGCAGATGGCAATGCTCTGCGCACTTCAAAGTCGCCTATATCGCGAGCACGCGGAACAATCAGGGTTTCAATTGAATCCATATTTGTTGCGTCGGGACATTGTGCGTCCAGTGCCGGATTCCAACTCATTTCGCACTCCTCTATTAGTGACCTGACCAGACGTCCTTCCACTCAGGATGCCGATGGAACTGAGCATTAGCAAAGGGACATAGCGGGATAATCTTCTTGCCGGCTTGACGTGTATCTTCCACAGCCCTGGTCAGCAGCATCAAGCCAATACCTTCACCCTTATAGAGTTCTGGTACTTCGGTATGATCAATGATGATCATGGTCTCGCCCGTTTTAGAGAAAGTCATCTCTGCGACGGGACCGCCTTCGGCGCGATAAAAATACCGTCCGCCACTACTGGTTTCCTCAAACTCAACTTTACTCATAGAAACACCCGCTCCACAAACCAATATGCGCCAACTAAGCCGATGAGTATCGACGCCGGGTTTGATATATAGGGTCGATACCAGCTCTTTCCACCAAACCATAGACCAACGGCCAAAAAGGCCAATGCAATGACAGTTAACTGTCCAAATTCTACACCGACATTGAAGCCAATAAGGCTTGTGATAAAGCGACCACTTTCCAGACCAAAGTCTCCAAGAACAGAAGCAAATCCAAGACCGTGCAGAAGTCCAAATGCAAAAACGATGGCCAAACGCCACTTTGTCATCTCTCTGGATACTAAGTTTTCCACCGCAACATAAACAATAGAAGCGGCGATTAGCGGCTCCACAATTTCCGGTGCAATGTTCACAAGGCCCAAAATCCCAAGCGCCAGTGTGACGGTATGAGCAAGGGTAAAAGTTGTGACCTGTAAGACCAAAGGTTTTATGCGAGGTGACAAGAAATAGAGCCCAAGAACAAACAATATGTGATCGAGGCCAAGCGGCAGAATGTGTTCAAACCCGATGCCAATATAGCGAATAAAGACGGCAAGACCGCCTTCGGTTGCAACGCCTATGCGCGGCAGCGGATCGGACGCATCTCCGTTGCGCAGAAAAGCCGTGTAAGCATCTTCACCGCCACCCATTTGGCGCATCACCAATGGTCCAAATTGGGTATCCCACGCAATGGTTACAGGATCTTCGCCCGCGGGCAGAACCGCACGAATGGACAAAATGGCATCCCGTAGCAATTCGATATTTGGTGTTTCGGTTACCGATATGGATACGAGTTCGGGCGGTATCATTTCAGCACCTGATTGAATGGTGAACCCATCCTGCATCTGGGGCCAATAATCACGAAAAGCCTGCTCCATATCTTCGGCGCTCAACGCGCGCAAATCATCATAAGTTTGTGCCTGTTCGGATAAATTGGTGTCCGTAACCGTACTCAAATCAACACCTGCTACAAACGCTTCGGCGTTGATTTGGATTTCCATCACAACTTCTTCGGCATTGATGGTAACATCAGCGATGCTGGGCCGGGTTTCATGGGCCTGGGCTGCAAATGCCCAAAGTGCAACCAGCAGCGCAGTTAAGAGGCTGCTTGACTTGGCGCCTAATGTTCTCATCTTTAGAGTCCGTTTAATTGGATTTTTCGTGTAATGCCCAAATTCTGTCCTGCATTGGCCGCCTTAGCAATACTTAGTATGACCAGTTCAGCGCTTGCACATGAATTGTGGCTGGACCCGCTCAAATATCAAGCCAAGAAAGGCGAAAAAATCGTCGCAGATATTGTAGTCGGTCAAAATTTCGTCGGTAGTCGCCAACCCTATATTCCAGACAACTTTGTGCGATTTGATATAGCGCTTGGCGACGAGATGATGCCGGTGGCCGGTCGGTTGGGAGATCGCCCTGCCGCAAATATTGATGCATTGGGGGACGGCCTCAATGTTCTGATTTATCAAACAACGGCGCTTGATGTTTTCTATATCGAATGGGAGAAATTTCTCCGCTTTGTCGAGCACAAAGACTTTAAAGGTGCCGCTGAACAGCATGTGGAACGGGGAATTCCAACAGATGAACGTTTCCGCGAAGTGTATGCGCGTTTTGCCAAAAGCCTGATCGCTGTGGGCGATGGTGTGGGGCAAGATCGCGCATTCGGCCTTGAAACCGAAATCGTAGCGCTCGAAAACCCCTACACCGATAATATGCAAGACGGGCTAGATATTCAGGTACTTTACAAAGATCAGCCACGTGTCGATGCACAGGTAGAAGTCTTTGAACGCTCACCCATTGAGGGTGTTGAGGTAAATGTCTTTACAACGCGCACCAACGATCAGGGTATCGCCACCATCGATGTGAAATCGGGCCACACTTATCAGTTGGATGCTGTGGTACTTCGAGAGCCTGACGCCGTGTTGTTTGATAATGCAGCTTGGGAGACACTCTGGGCTAATTTGACGCTCGCCATACCCGCTGAGTGATCATAGTGGCCAGATTCGCGGAATGAGTACCATCGCTGTCGCAAAAGTCGTGAGATCGATGATGATACCCAAACGAAGAAAATCGATAAACTTATAGCCACCAGCATTGTAAACCAGCGTGTTGGTTTGATAGCCGATCGGCGTGATAAAGCTTGCGCTTGCTGCCAACATCACTGCAACAACAAATGGACGAGGATCAAGCCCTAAACTAGTGGCCAGGGCAATTGCCACCGGCGTGACAACAACAGCAACTGCATTGTTTGTTACCAGCTCGGTCAAAATAGTTGTCATGATGTAGATAGCTGCAAGGGCCAGCAATGGCGGGAAGCCTGAGAGATATGGTACGGCGTAATCAACAATCATCGCTGCCAGTCCTGTTTTTTGCATCGCCAAGCCGACGCTCAGCATCGCAAAAATCAATCCCAAAATTTGCCAGTCGACGGACTGAACAGCTTCGTCGACTTCAACGCAACGCGTTGCCAATACCACAATTGCTCCCATCAACGCTAAGGCAGCAATGGGCATAATGTTAAGCGCCGCACAAACCACCACACCCACCGTAATTGCGATAGCAATGGGCGCTTTTTGCCGACGATAACCGCGCTCTGACGGTTCTGAGACATTCACCAGGCGATTTTCATCAGCAAAACGCGCAAGATCTTCCGGCGCACCCTCAATCAGCAAAGTATCACCAGGTGCTAAGGGCGTTGTCTCAAAGCGATCCGCCATATTCATGCCGCCGCGATGAAGGGCTATGGGATAGATACCATAGCGCCTACGAAGGCGAAGATGCCTTAGCGTTCGACCGGCAATACGCGCGCCTGGGCCAAGCAGAATTTCAACCGTGCTGGATGAGCGTGAAGCGGTCTGTTGTAAATGGCCGTCATCAGCGATCGAAAGCTCTCCTTCTTCTTTCAACGACATGACTTCGGCAACAGATGTGCGCAGCACTACAATATCACCGGGCTGCAAAACAACTTCCTTCAATTCTCGGCGCATAGAAAGATCGCCGCGCAACACGTCCATGATACGCCGGTCCGCGACATTAAACGCGGTAACATCAAGCGGCGCGAAGCCGATATGCGGTGAATCATGCTCGATCACGGCCTGGACGATGAACTTTTTCGTTGCCTGCGACGATATTAAATTCATCGCCGTTTCACGTTCTGGCAAAACACGTTGGAACAAGAACATAACCGTAATGCCAACAATTGTTGCCGCAATACCTACAGGCGCAACTTCAAAAATATGGAATGGTTCAAGCCCATTGCCGCGCGCAACGGAGTCAACAAGCAGGTTGGTGGATGTACCGATAAGTGTACAAGTGCCGCCCAAGATCGCCGCATAGGATATGGGTATGAGAATTCGGGATTGGGATAGGCCTGTTTCGCGCGCAAGCTTTGCCGCAATTGGAATCATCAACATCACCAATGGCGTGTTGTTCATAAAAGCGGACATGGCCGCAGCGGCAATGAGCAATGCGAGAAATGTCAATGCAGGCGATTGTCGTGCATATTTGATTGCGAAATCTGCAGCGCGATCCACAGCACCCGTGCGCACCAGCGCGGCGGAGATAATAAACATCGCGGCAATGGTGGCGATGGCCGTTGACGATAACATCGCCAGGACATTGTCGATGGTCAGAATGCCTGTTGCCAACAAAACTGTTACGCCCAGGCCCGCCGTTATCTCCGGCGAACGCCATTCACGCGCAAAGCCGACAAAAAGGCCGACAATCAAGAAAGCCGTTATGAGTGCGCCATATTCAGATAGATCAATCATGCCGCCAGCTCCGAATAGTCACCAATGAGGTGGTTTTTGGGTAGGTGCGCCTGCGCTCGCTCCTGATTCTATGTCTTCCAAACGGCCGCCTAGAGCCTCGACTTTCCGCCGCAAATCGGCAATTAGCTTGCCCTGCTCAACAACTATATCACTGATATCATCGAGCATTTTCGATTGGTGTGCAGCCAATATCTCTAGATCATCCAACCGCTTTTTTTCAGATTGGTCCATCGTGGCTTGTTTCCCTGCATCATCAAAAAATGAGACTTTAGCATCTTACGCGCCAAGCGAAAGTAGGGTTACCTGTAGACGAATGTTTAACGTGTGGTCGATCATGTGTTGACGGCTGTCGTTGCGCGAGTGTAAGTGTGTCCGCACACGTTCCGTCGCAACGTGCAACGCTCTAGCCGTCTGAATCCCCTGTGCCAGCACGCCGCTTTGCAGCTCGGCGTGTTTGTAAAATCCGTTGCGGGGATTGTGAACATGATTGTGTCGATGTTTAACGTTCGGTTGAGTTGTGTGGCAACGTTTGTGGTGCGTTTTCTTCCAGCCGTTTGTTGACGCTGCCATTTAACGTTACGATAAATCCTAGTTTGAATCGAAGTCATGGAGTTGCGCTCGTCGACAGTGGCACTAGCCACTCGTTTGTTAGTGCTTCGTGGGTTGATAGTAACGGGTTAGATGTGGCGGAGGACGCAGAAATGACGGTGACCTTGGCTGACGGTAGCAAGGTGAGTTCAAGGGCAGTGGTTCGTGTGCCGTTGCAACTGCTTGCTGAACGTAGATGTTGAAATCAGCTTTGAGCACAGCACAGAACAGCCCAGGATATCCATTGTCTTGCCAAACAAGGAGAGACGATCTTGGGAAATCTCAAAACAATGAAAATGACATCCGTGATAATTCATGC
>JBCDFK010000074.1:0-7906 GCA_039178065.1 Pseudomonadota bacterium
GAAACTTCCTTAAATTGACCGGCGGCACCGTTGGTGCAGCTATGCTTCCATTCCTCAAGACGATGTCCGCTCATGCTGCCACCGGTGGTACGGTGGTTGTCGTTTCTGGACAGACCATTAACAGTTTAGACTTGCACCGAACGGGAACAAACCGAGCGTCCTATCAGGTGGCGGTCAATTGCTATGATCGCCTCGTCAGCTTCGGAACAAAAGATGCGCCTGGCGGAGGACTGTCCTACGATTACTCTGTGATTGAACCGGAACTTGCTGAGAGCTGGACAATTTCCGATGACGGACTCATAATGACGTTCAAAATCAAACCCAATGCGACCTTTTGGGACGGAAGCAAAGTAACCGCTGCTGATGTCAAATGGTCTTTCGACCGAGCTGTATCCGCAGGTGGCTTCCCGACTGTTCAGATGAAAGCTGGTGGTTTGGAGCGCCCGGACCAATTTGAAGCCGTGGACGACGAAACTTTTGTGATAAAACTTGATAAGCCATCAAAGTTGACGCTGCCTGATCTTGCGGTTCCGGTACCCTTTATCATCAATTCCGCCGTCGCAACGGCCAACGCCACTGACGATGACCCATGGGCAATGGAGTATCTGCATACAACACCCGCAGGATCTGGAGCGTTCAAGGTAGCCCGTTGGGATCAAGGCCAGCAATTGGTCTATGAGCGCAACGATGCCTGGGTCGGCGGACCACCCCCCAGCTTCGAGCGTGTCATCGTACGCGAGGTGCCGAGTCCAGCTACACGGCGTGCCTTGGTGGAGCGTGGCGACGTGCAGATGTCTTTCAATATTCCCAATAAAGACGCATCCGAGTTGGATACTATGGATGGGATCGATGTCTATTCGACGCCGATTGAAAACTGCATCCATTGCCTTTGTCCGAATTTCGATTTCGAACCTTTCCAAGATGCCAATGTGCGTAAGGCGCTGGCCTATGCGATTCCCTATGAGGCAATTTTCCAAACCGCTGCCTATGGCCGCGGTGCACCTATGTGGGGTGGAGGTACGGAAATCAATGATATCGCTTGGCCGCGCAAATCACCCTTTATGACCGATCTAGCAAAAGCTAAGGAGCACATGGCGGCCTCTGCGTTTGCCAGCGGCTTCGAAGTGCCGCTTTCCATTAGTCTTGGCCTGGCTGATTGGATGGAACCGACTGCTTTGCTGATGCAAGAAGCTTTCGGCGAAATTGACATCCGTACGGAAATTGAAAAGATCCCTGGTGCAAATTGGCGTTCCGCAGCGCTGGTTGAAAAGCGTTTGCCGCTACACCTGGAGAACTTCGGTGGATGGCTTAACACGCCTGACTATTATTTCTTCTGGGCCTATAAGAATGGGCACCTCTTTAATTCATCCAACTACCTCAATGAAGAAATTGAAAAGCTGGTCGATGAAACACTTCACATCTCCATGGATGATCCTGCCTATGCGCCCAATATCAAACGCATGTTCGAGATTGCATTTGAGGACCTGCCGCGCATTCCGCTCTGGCAGCCAGCTCTCAATGTAGCGATGAACGGGTCGGCAGGTTATGAATTCTGGTTCCACAGACAGCTTGATGTCCGCCCCTTGACACCTGCGACGACTTGATGGGCTCTCGTACTAAAATGATCCTGGGCCGCGTGGCCCAGGCTATCCCTGTAATCATTGGCGTTGTTGTGATTTCGTTCTTGCTCACACGTGCCCTGCCAGGAGATCCCGCTGCCTATTTCGCAGGACCTGCCGCCGACGAGGAGTCAATTGCTCAGATCCGCGAGAGCCTGGGTCTCAACAAACCACTGATTCAACAGTTTTTCTACTATGCCGGTGATCTGGTTCAAGGAGACTTGGGCACATCACTGACAACTGGTCAGACCGTAATGTCGGATTTGGCCGCCCGGCTTCCTGCGTCACTCGAGTTAACGCTTGTTGCGCTCATCTTATCTTGCGCCACAGCTATTCCCCTTGGCGTGTTGGCAGCAACGCGACAGGGCTCATGGATCGATCATCTGTGCCGCATATTGGTAACAGCCGGTGTCTCCATGCCCACCTTTTTTACCGGAATTGTTCTGATCTACCTGTTCTACTATCTTGCTGGCCTTGCACCATCGCCCTTGGGGCGTCTCGATTTCATCTATTTATCTCCGCCTCACGTCACCGGATTTTATCTCATTGATGCAGCAATTGCCGGAGATGGTGAAACCTGGTTCGGCGCACTAAAACAGCTGATTTTACCGGCAACCACACTGGCACTTTTTACGCTAGCACCAATCGCTCGGATGACCCGCGCAGCTATGCTGACGGCCTTATCCTCAAATTTCATCCGCACCGCGCGCGCAGCCGGATTGAGTCGCGGCAAAGTGCTTTATGGCTATGCATTCCGAAACGCCTTGCTTCCCGTGGTCACAACACTCGGTATGGTTTTCTCGTTCACCCTTGGTGCAAATGTGCTGGTCGAGAAAGTTTTCGCCTGGCCAGGCATAGGCTCATACGCAGTGGAAGCACTCGTCGTCTCAGACTACGCCGCCGTTCAGGGGTTCGTGCTTGCCATGGCGCTCCTGTTTGTTGCGCTCAACCTAATCATCGACATCAGCTATGCGTTGATTGATCCGCGGATTGGACTGCAATGATGGCTGAGGTCACCGTAAACCAACAGCGCGCAAACGCCAGACAGAGCGACACAACGTTTGGACACTTCATCTATGTGCTACGCGACAACCCAGTCACGATGCTGGCCTTTGCGATGCTGGCCTTTTTCTTCGGCTGCGCTTTTTTCGGACCAGCTTTAGTACCTTATGATCCACTGGCAACCAACGCTGCCCACGCATTGGAACCGCCTAGTTGGGCCCATTGGTTTGGCACAGATAATTTGGGGCGCGACGTCTTCAGTCGCGTGATTGTGGCCACGCGATTGGATCTGACAATCTCGGTGGCTGCGGTGGCGCTTAGCTTTGTGATCGGTTCGATCTTAGGCTCCATTGCCGGCTATTGGGGCGGATGGTTGGACGCGGTTTTGAACCGTTTTTTGGATACCATCATGGCATTCCCGCTTTTTGTCTTGGCCATGGGCGTGGTGGCTGCGCTCGGCAATACGGTTGAAAACATCATCTACGCGACGGCCATAATCAACATCCCATTCTATGCTCGTCTGGTGCGCGCGGAGGTAAACATCCGGCGAAACGCAGGCTTCGCTCAAGCTGCAAAGCTGGCAGGAGCTAGCGATCTGCGGGTGCTTGCGCAGCACATCTTTCCCAATGCATTGCCACCGATGATGGTGCAGGTTTCGCTTAATCTTGGCTGGGCAATTCTGAACGCGGCTGGGCTTAGTTTCATTGGGCTTGGCGTGCGTCCACCGACTCCGGAATGGGGCATAATGGTGGCTGAAGGAGCCAACTTCATTGTCTCAGGCGAATGGTGGCTCGCTGTCTTCCCAGGGCTTTGGCTCATGCTTGCGGTCTTCACTTTCAATCTACTTGGAGACGGGCTTCGCGACATCGTCGATCCCCGCAAGAGGACCTGAACATGCTCTTCGTCAATGACCTTTCTGTGGCCTTCAAAACCCGCAAGGGAGAAGTAAATGCAGTACGCGGCATTTCGCTTCGTGTCGACAAAGGCGAGACACTGGGCATTGTTGGCGAAAGCGGGTCTGGCAAATCGGTCACTTCCTACGCACTTATGCGCATTCTTGATGCCGGCGGCGAGATCCGCACGGGTGAAATGACTTATAGCGGAATTGATTTAAGAGCCGCTGCTGAAAGTGAGATGCGCGACGTAAGGGGGCGGGAGATTTCAATGATCTTTCAAAATCCTCGCGCTGCACTGAATCCAATCCGGAAGGTCGGTCATCAAATCGAAGACGTGCTGGTTCGGCACGCCCAGGCCACACGGCAAGATGCCCGCGAAAAAGCGATCGCTGCACTTGAAGCAGTGAAGATTCATGATGCGGCCGGACGATACGATGCTTATCCCTTTGAGCTATCGGGCGGCATGTGCCAACGGATAGTCATCGCCATCGCACTGGCCTGCGAACCCCAATTACTGATTGCTGATGAACCAACAACTGGTCTTGATATCACCACACAAAAGGCGGTGCTGGACCTGGTTGGCGACTTGGTAAAAGAACGTGGTATGAGCATGATCCTGATCACCCACGACCTTGGCCTTGCATCGCAATATTGCGACCGCATCGTGGTTATGAAAGACGGATTGATTGTAGAGGAAGGTTCAGCAGAGCGGCTTTTTACAGCCCCAGAGCACAGCTACACAAAGAAGCTTGTGGATGCCACGCCGCGCATTGGAACATCAATTCGTAAGCTCTTGCCGCCTGAAAACCGTGCCGAGGAACCGGAACTTGAAGTGCACGATGAGACGCTGCTTGATGTATGCAATTTGGTAAAGACCTACGCCGGAAAGTCGGGTCCCGTTCACGCAGTCAAAGGAATATCTTTCGATATCAAGCGTGGCCAATCCTTAGGTCTGGTGGGCGAGTCAGGCAGTGGAAAATCAACAACGTCGGAAATGATTGTCCGATTACAGGATCCCACCTCGGGCAACATCGTATTCGAAGGAGAAGATATCGCAGCGACATCTTCGGCCGGTTTCATGCGCCATCCAAACCGTCGCGATATTCAGATGGTGTTTCAGGATGCCACTGACAGTTTAAATCCTCGCGATACTGCATATTCCGCGATTGCAGAACCATTGGTGCGCATTGGAAAGATGCGGGGCTCTGATTTAACGGCTCGCGTGTCGGAGTTGGCGCGGCTTGTCGGCCTACCACAATCGCTGCTTAGCCGTTTTCCTCATCAACTTTCGGGTGGGCAGAAGGCGCGTGTCGGGATTGCTCGCGCGGTCGCGCTCGAACCCAAACTATTGATTCTGGACGAACCAACCGCTGCATTAGATGTATCCATTCAAGCGATCGTGCTCAATCTACTGGTCGATCTTCGAGCACAGATGGGCATGTCATATCTCTTTGTCAGTCACGACCTCAACGTTGTTCGCCTGCTTTGCGATGAAGTTCTTGTCATGAAGCAAGGCGAGATTGTTGATCGAGGTCCAACAACAAAGGTTATGAATTCACCAAGCCATCCATACACCCGGGCATTGATCGAGGCTGCCCCCCAGCCACCGGAAATAGAGAGACTAGGACTATGAACACAGAATTGCCTTTAACGCTCGCAGCTCTGGAGAACGCTTATGCGAATGGCACAACGCCGGCTGAAATTGTGCGTGATGTTTATCGACGCATTGAGGCCGTCGCCGATCCTGCAATATTCATCCACCTACGACCGATTGGAGACCTTTTGGCCGAGGCGAACAGTTTGCCAGTCCCCAGCGATGATTATCCACTATGGGGCGTCCCCTTCGTCGTTAAGGACAATATCGATGTGGCAGGCATTCCGACCACTGCGGCTTGCCCGGCCTATGTCTATACACCAGAGGAAGACTCTTTTGTTGTCGCTCGGCTTCGTGCCGCTGGTGCGTTATTGATTGGAAAAACCAATCTCGACCAGTTTGCGACCGGCCTTGTAGGTGTTCGATCACCATACGGCGTACCGCGGAATGCCATCGACCCTGAGATCGTGCCTGGTGGTTCATCAAGCGGCTCTGCTGTGGCAGTTGGGCACGGATTTGTGAGTTTCTCGCTGGGCACAGATACAGCTGGATCCGGTCGGGTACCCGCAGCTTTGAACAACATTGTCGGATTGAAGCCAACGCTGGGCGCTCTATCCGCCAGCGGTGTAGTACCAGCATGCCGAACACTTGATACGATATCAATCTTTGCAGCCAATGTATTGGATGCTTTCGCCATCTTCGAGGCTAGCTGCGCCGAGGATAAAAATGACGCATATTCTAAATCTGTAGATATCGGTGAACTGAAGACCGATCCAACCAATATTACAATCGGCGTACCAGATGCTAGTTCGCGAATTTTTTGTGGCGATCATTTACAGAGCGCTAGTTTCACAAGAAGCCTCAAACATCTCGAAGAACTCGGCGCTAAGATCAAAGAACTGGACTTCAAACCATTTTATGACGTGGCAGATATGCTTTACCAAGGCGCATGGGTAGCTGAGCGATATGCTGTTGTTGAAGATCTGTTGCGCGTAAATCCCGATGCCTTGCACCCGACGACAGCTAAGGTCATTGGTGTAGCCGAAAAATTGTCTGCGGCGGATGCATTCCGTGGCATGTATCGCCTACAGGCACTAAAACAGGAAGCACAACGTCTGGTGTCAGGCATAGATATGCTTTGCGTGCCCACAATCCCAACCTTTTATTCCGTTGAGGATCTGGCGAAAGACCCTATTACACCCAATTCCAATTTGGGAACCTACACAAATTTTGTGAACTTGCTGGATATGTGTGGCATTGCGGTACCTGCAGATGTGCGCAGCGATGGGCGTCCAGGTTCAATCACATTGCTCGCCGCTGATGGTCAAGATGCCCAGATTGCGAGTATGGCTGCGATTTTCGCTGGTGAAGCTGTACCTCGCACGCCAACAAGTTTGGCCGAAGATGAGATTGGTTTGGCCGTATGTGGCGCACATATGTCAGGTATGGCGCTCAATCAAGAACTGACCTCACGTGGTGGCAGATTGATAAAGGTCACCCACACAGCACCTCGCTACCGTCTATATGCCCTCGCTGGCGGGCCTCCTCGGCGTCCTGGGCTTCTAAGGGCTGAAAACGGTAAAAAGATCGAGTTAGAGGTCTGGGCTCTGCCGAAGGCATCATTTGGCAATTTCATTCAAGGAGTGCCATCACCACTTTCAATTGGGACCATAGAACTTATAGACGGTACAGGAGTTCATGGTTTCCTGGTAGAAACAGCAGGAGTACAGGGAGCTGTGGATATCTCTGACTTGGGCGGCTGGCGTCCGTTCGTCGATCTGAAACAAAAATCGTTACCTGAGGTTGTTACCTAATACGACCAAGGACTTGGATTCCTGGTAAGTTCGATCCTGGGAACCTATTACAAACTCTTTTGATAGGCACAGTCTCGATGGAGGATTCGTGGGTTAAGCTCGACCATCACCACGCCGTTGATGAATGTCCGCTTTGGGCTCAGAGCGGACCATCGCTTTGATGCAAATTGAACAAAAGCGCAGCGCACGAAGCTACTGATCAGCAACGCTCAAACCAAAAATCTGGATAGAAGGGATGTTTGCACTGTTCGTAACCCTCTTGGGACATCTTCAAAAGACATCCAACATCGCAACAAGCATCGCGATGTTTTGATAACTCCCTATCGATTCCCAATTTCTGTAACTAAGTGTTCTTTGCCTATTTAATAGGCTGCGATTTTTGTTGCTAAATTTATAGTCATATCGTTAGATTGTTTATAACATAAGCAAGGAGAACGATGTGTTGAAAAGAATTATTGTTGGGGCCGCAATGGCCTTGGTTGCAACCAGCGCTGCCTATGCGGAGACAACGCAGCTCCCCTTTGCGCTGGACTGGAAATTTGAAGGCCCGTCTGCGCCCTATTTCTTGGCAATTGACAAAGGCTATTTCGCAGAAAGCGAACTTGAAGTGACAATTGAGGCAGGAAGTGGATCGGTTAACACCATCCCCAAAATCGCGACGGGCGCGTTTCCTGTCGGTTTTGGCGATATCAACTCATTGATCAAATTCCTTGACCAAAACCCCGGTGCGCCGGTCATCGCCGTTATGATGATTTATGATAAGCCGCCCTTTGCGATCGTTGGTCGCAAGTCGCAAGGCGTATCTGCGCCAAAAGACCTTGAGGGCAAAACACTAGGTGCGCCGCCACCCGATGGTGCATGGGCCCAGTTCCCGGCATTTGCAGCAGCGAACTCGCTTGATGTGGACAAAATTGCTGTAGAGCACGTTGGTTTTCCAACGCGCGAGCCAATGCTTGCTGAGGGCAAGGTTGACGCCATTAC
>JBCDFK010000075.1:0-7854 GCA_039178065.1 Pseudomonadota bacterium
ACATACGCCAGAGCCGATTGAGCTCTCTGCCATAGCCGCTGATTTAGCTGAATTGTACGAACCGGTCATTGATGATGCAGGCGGTTCAATGATCGCCAATATAGAAGAAAATCTGGTCGTTCACGGCAACCGCGAATTGATTGGCCAGGCGCTCACAAATTTGATCGACAACGCGATCAAATACCGTGCTGAAAAAGATCCGCAGATTCAGATACGCGGACGCAAACGTGAAGATGGCAGTTCGGTAGAGCTAATTGTTCAAGACAATGGTCCTGGCATTGAAGCAAAAGATCATGACCGTGTATTGAAGCGCTTCGTGCGCCTTGATGAAAGCCGATCGGAGAGCGGGTCGGGCCTTGGGTTGAGTTTGGTCTCAGCCATCATGAACCAACATAAAGGCAGTATTCACTTCGAGGATGCAAAGCCAGGCTTACGCGCAGTCTTGTCTTTCCCGCTAACACAGGCCAAAGCTACACGCTCCAAAAAGGATAAAACGTGAGGCAGCGTAGTGTCAGCATCTCAAACATGGTTTGGACGCCAGCCCGCTAAACTATCGGGGGTCGATGCAATTGATTGCGAAGACTGTCGAACATCGCTACTAGCGGCCTGTGACAACGCTGGAGCGAGCAAGCTGCACAGCGCGGTGAGCAATGAAAACAACTTCAGTGATTTTCTATGCTCTTTGATGGCTCTTTCGCCGTTTATGCGCGGCATGCTGCTGCGGTTTCCAAACGAACTGGAAATGCTGTTTGAAACACCTCTCAGAAGTAGAATTGAGCAGCTAATTCACGGTGCGCACAGCCTTTTTGACCACAAAGAGGAGCTTAGCGAGACGGAGCTGATGTCCGCTCTACGCAACATAAAGTCTGAAGCACATATGCTGATCGGGCTTGGCGATATCGCCCAATCGCTCACAACTGAAGAAACAACAGTCTACTTATCTCAGTTGGCGCAAGCCTGTCTTGCTTCCGCCATGGATTGGCTTCTGTTTGATGCTCATCAATCTGGAAAAGTAATTCTGGCAAACCCTGCCAATCCATCTCATCAGAGCGGTATCATCGTACTGGGAATGGGAAAGCTCGGCGCGTATGAGCTCAATTACTCATCCGATATTGATATTATAGTCTATATTGATCTGTCAGCACCTGGTCTGCGATATGCCGAGGGTAAAGACCCCACTGAAATCATGAGCCGATTAGTGCGCAGGCTCGTACGCATCATGCAAGAACGCACAGGTGATGGTTACGTATTCCGAACAGATTTAAGATTGCGTCCAGATCCAGGTGCAACACCGCTTGCCATTAGTATTGAAGCGGCACTGGTCTACTATGAAAGCCGGGGACAAAATTGGGAGCGTGCTGCATTCATTAAGGCGCGGCCAGTAGCTGGTGATTTAGCAGCTGGGGCGAGTTTTCTTGCTGAGCTTGGTCCCTTTATTTGGCGCAAATATCTCGACTATGCTGCGATTTCCGATGTGCAATCAATTAAGCGCCAGATCCATGCCCATAGGGGACACGGTAAGATTGCAATTCATGGGCACAATGTAAAATTGGGTCGCGGCGGTATTCGCGAAATTGAATTCTTTGTGCAAACCCAGCAACTCATAGCAGGTGGACGAGCACCTCAATTGCGAGATCGCCAAACGATCAAAATGCTCGGCCTTTTGGCCGCCGCTGGTTGGATAGGCGAGAATGCGCGAGATGAATTAACTTCGGCATACTATTTTCTGCGTCGAACTGAGCATGCAATTCAAATGGTCAGTGACGAACAATTGCA
Organism: Pseudomonadota bacterium; assembly: GCA_039178065.1. Classification (GTDB taxonomy): domain Bacteria; phylum Pseudomonadota; class Alphaproteobacteria; order Rhizobiales; family Rhizobiaceae; genus Ahrensia. The sequence goes on from JBCDFK010000075.1 coordinate 1,777, forward strand.
CACGCTACCGAAAACTGATGAAGAGCTTGGTGTAATCGCTGGTCTGTTGGGTTTTGAATCAATACACGAGTTAACAACAGCCTTGATGGAAAAGTTCCTACACGTAGAACGTCATTTTGGTGACTTGTTTGAAGATAGTGACTCGTTAAGTGCTGAGTCGGGAAATCTTGTGTTCACAGGCGATGATCCGGACCCCGATACACTCGAGAACCTGAGTGTTATGGGTTTTCAACGCACGGCAGATATGTGGAAGATCGTCCGCACCTGGCACTTTGGTCGTTACCGTGCGCTACAATCAGAAAAGGCCCGTGAGCAGCTTACTGCGATGCTGCCACCGCTGTTGGAAAGCTTCGCCAAAAGCGGGCAGGGCGATGACGCCTTGTTACGATTTGATGCTCTGTTGGCTGGACTTCCAACCGGTGTCCAGCTTTTCTCAATGTTGAACTCCAATCGTCAATTACTATCGCTGCTCACCCGAATTCTGTCTTCTGCGCCGCGCCTAGCCGATATCATCACAAAACGTCCACTGATATTCGATGGGCTGCTTGATCCAGCATTTTTCGAACGCCTCCCCAAATCAGACGAACTTCAAGAGAGGTTAGATGTCTTCGTTTGCGAAGCAGACAGTTACGAGGATTTTCTAGATCGTTTGCGCATATTTGCAGCCGAACAGAGATTTTTGGTGGGTGTGCGTCTGCTCACCGGCAATATCGATGCAGAAACAATGGGCCAAGCTCTTTCACATCTTGCTGATATGCTTCTGTCCAAGGCGCTCGATGCCGCGGCGAGTGAAGTTGAACAAAAACACGGAACAATTGCATCTGGCCGAATGAGCTTGCTTGCGATGGGTCGGTTGGGTAGCTGCGAGATGACTGCATCCAGCGATGTTGATCTGCTATTGATCTATGATGCGGACCCTAATGCCGAAAGCGATGGTGAACGCCCACTCGCTGCCTCCCAGTACTATGCACGGATTACCCAGCGTTTGATTGCTGCACTGTCCGCACCAACAGCTGAAGGTGTGCTCTATGAGGTAGATTTCCGTCTTCGTCCCTCAGGCAATAAAGGCCCCCTTGCTACATCATTTGCCTCCTTCTCAAAATATCAACGCGAAGAAGCTTGGACTTGGGAACAAATGGCTCTTACGCGCGCACGTACAATATGTGGAGATGCGTCGCTCAGAGCCAAAGTCGAAGACGAGCGCTTAGCGGTATTGTCGCTACCGCGAGATATCCAAAAGACAAGTAATGATATTGCAGACATGCGGCAACGCTTAGCAAAGGAGAAGCCCGCAAAATCGGTCTGGGATCTCAAACAAGCGATAGGCGGCATCACCGATATTGAATTCTTGGCGCAATATTGGGTGCTTGCAGTCTTACCAAATTGTAACACCAAATTACCAAACCGTAAGTTGAATACACGCAGTGCAAGGGATATTTTACACTTGCTGGATGAGGAAAGTCTCGGTGCGAATGACCAAGATATCCTCATCAGGGCTTTAGATGATTTCACATTAGTGAACCAGCTAATCCGGTTGTGTGTTGCCGATGAATTCGATCCTGACACCGCAACGATCGGATTGATGGAACAGCTTTGTGCGGCCTTGGATTTGCCAAACATTGCGTCACTAGAAGCGCATCTTGTCCAACAGCAACAGCAAGTGGCTGAAATTTTCAGTCGCGTCATTGCCTCACATTAGTCGAGGCGCGAGCGAGGGGATTCTCTGCTCAACATTGGGCACCATAAGTACGAACAGTCCAGTCTGTTCGAGAAAAGGAAAAACGATGTCAATATTGAAAAAAACAACAGTTGCTATTCTTGGCACAGCAGTGGTTCTGACTTCAGCTGCAGGTGCATTTGCGCATGATAGAAAAGGTGGTGATCGTGAAGGTCGCGGTATGCAAATGTTTGAACGCGCCGATGCGAATGGCGATGAAAAGCTAGATTTTGCTGAGTTTTCAGCACCTATGTCTGCTCGCTTCGACGAAGTTGATGCCGATAGCAATGGCATTCTGACTGAAGCAGAAATGGAAGCCGCGAGCGAAGGCAAAGAAGGGCGCCGCGCCAAGCGCATCGCAAAACGTCTTGACGGCGATGACAATGGTGAGGTGACAAAGGCTGAACTTGAAGAGCGTCAACAAGAAATGTTCTCGCGTCTGGATTCCAATAAAGATGGTTTCATTACTATCGATGAAGCCAAAAAGATGAAACGTGGCGGTGGAAAACGCGGCGGTAAGCGCGGCGGCGGCGACCGTACCTAAACTATTCGGTGAACAATCACTCTTCAGGAAGCGGTTCTGTATTCTCCAGAGCCGCTTCATCTGCATTGGTGTTGTCGCAAGTTGGAATGCGTAGCGATACAATAGTGCCCTTACCAACCTTTGAACGTATTTTCATCGAACCACCGTGCAACTGGGCCAAGGATCGAGAGATTGCTAGGCCTAAGCCCGAACCCGTGTGATTTTTAGAAAACTGGTTTTGGACCTGTTCGAACGGCATACCGATACGCTTCAGATCGCACTTGGGAATGCCACATCCTGTATCCTCAATCGAAATTTGTACTGCATTTGTGAGCGCTTTTGCGCGGATTTTGATACGGCCGCCATCGTCGGTAAATTTAACAGCGTTGGATACCAGATTGATAAGAATTTGTCGGATCGCCCTGCGGTCTGCATCAATCCGCATTTCTTTATCTATGGACTGTTCAACAACAATATTCTTTTGCTCCGCTTGAAGCGAGAGCATCTGTGTTGATTCCTCAATCAATGGACGAAGATCAAGCGACTCGCAGTCCAGAACAACGCGCCCGGCTTCAATCTTGGACATCTCCAATATGTCATTGATAACGCCTAGCAGGAACTCACCGCTGGTGTGAATATCATTGGCATATTCATCATAGCGTTCCGAACCCAGCGGTCCAAACATCTGCGCTTGCATGATCTCTGAAAAACCTATGATGGCGTTGAGAGGCGTGCGCAGTTCATGACTAACGTTAGCAAGAAACTCTGATTTGGCCTTATAAGCAGCTTCCGCTTTGTCTTTTGCCGTTAGATAGCGCGTGTTCAAATCCGCCAACTCAACTGCTTTCAGCTGAGATTTTGTGCGCTCAGTTGTCACCTCTTCAATGGAAGCCATCAAGCGGCGTTCGCTCTCCATCAAGCGCTCTTCTTGCAACTTCAGCTTGGTGATATCTGCACCGACCGAGATCATACCGCCAGCGGCTGTTGGACGTTCGTTGATCTGAAGCCAGCGCCCATCCTCGATCTGTTGCTCATAAGTCTGGGATTTGTCATCCCCATCGTCACGTGGCATCCGGCGATCAACCAATGGAGCACGCATGGCTGTTCTAATTTGTGCCCGCGAAATACCAGGCACAGCTAAGTGCTCAGGAATACCATTATACTCGCGGTAATTTTGATTACACAAAACCATGCGGTCATTTTTGTCCCAAAGCACAAATGATTCAGATGTGCTCTCAATCGCTGCTTTCAGGTTAGAACTGGCAATATTACTGAGTTCGACGAGACGATGATTTTCGGTCACGTCGATTGCAATACCAATCAAATGACTGCCGCTTGACTGACCGCCAACAAGCTCTGTCCGTATGCGCAGGCGGACATAATTGCCGTTCGCGTGGCGCATGCGGATGACATCATCAACGCCGGTAATTTCTTGCGCAGCCGCTTTTTGCGCCAATTCAAATAGGTCTGTGTCGTCTGGATGAACCATTGGCGAAATTTCGCCGAATGAGAGAACGTCATCCAATGGCTCGTAGCCCAGCATTTCAAACATGGAGCTCGACCAGAAAATCCGACCATTTGCCAAATCCCAATCCCAAAGCCCGCAATGGCCTCGGGCGAGAGCAGTTTCAACGCGCTTCAGTGTCTCGGTGTAAATCTCTCTGGCAGCCCGTCCGCGCGCAATCTGACCAAAGTAGACATACAGCAGCATGATTAGGATGGTCGAGGTGAGCGCAAACATGGTCACATCAAGCGATACCCGTTTTCGCCAAGTGTCGAACAAGAAGGTTTCGCTTTGCAGTACCGCTACAACGGCCATTCCGCTACCAACTTTCGCAGCTGCTGCCAAATGGGTAGAGTTGTTCAATGAAACGGACTGGACGCCAGCACTTTCGCCAAACAGAAACAGCGGCTGGCCACCATCTAGCAAGGACGGAAAGTCTTTACCCATAAAATCCTGATGCGCGCCGCGAACGCCAATCACTCGGCCAACATCATTGGTGATGACGACGAAACGTCCTTCCGATGTTGCTGTGCTGGGCATGGTCCGGAATAAAATTTGTTCAAATTCCGCACCGGAACTCGGTGGAAACCCACTAGAACGAGCTTCATCAATTGCTCCCTTTGCCGTTGAGGCTAGCAAAGAGATAAACATTTTACCCGCTTGCTCGGTATCTTGACGATCCGCAACTAGGGAAACACCGCGCAAAAAGAAAATGCCACAGAGGAAAATCATAATCAAAACGGGAATGGACCGCTTAAGGTAGGGTTCAATGGCCGCAAAACTGTTGGCTGCAGGTTCTGCCAAGAACCGTGCGTGTCCCGCCATATTATCGGCATCTGTTTTGCTTATATTAGCAAAAGACAAGTCGTCCCCCCGCGCAAATGCACGTTGTACTGTGCCCCCACAGCTTCATTACCCGATTTACCTGATTACTCGAACCAACCACTCAGCCCGTCGATTCGGCCCCAATGAATCAAAACTGATTCGCTGTGTCCACCCCTAACAGCTAAAAAAGTTTACAAATTATTTACCATTTGAAACCATTCGATCTAAGTAATTGAAATTATGCGATAATATTAAGCGAGTGTTCGTTCGACAATATCACGCATATCACGAGACAAGTCTTCATTTGCTGCTAATTCCGTCAGTGCATTGAGGGCGTGCTGGCGACGTGTGTCCTCAAGCGTGCGCCAAGATCGCATTGCGGTAATGAGACGAGCTGCCACCTGTGGGTTTATTCTGTCCAACTTTGCCATCGCATCGCATAGGAACTCATATCCTTTGCCATCTGCACGATTAAAACCCGTTGCATTGCCGGCAGCAAATGAACCGATAACAGCCCGCACGCGGTTGGGGTTTTCCCATGAGAAATGCGGGCTATTTATCAGCTCGATAATACGTTCAAGCGCGCCTTCGCCCGGAATGGTCGCCTGAATAGCCAACCATTTATCGAGCACAATTGGTTCATGCTCAAATGTCGAGCGGAAATCTTCGAGTACCGCGTCTGCTTCGGCACTATCTGGAAACTGATGTGCAATCAAAGCAAGTGCCGCAGACTTGTTGGTCATGTTGTCCGCTTCTTCATAGTGCACCTTAGCAACGGCAGCGTTCGCTTTTGCGCGCCCAAGATAATCAAGTGCAACATTACGCAATGCGCGTTTTCCGGCAGCGGATGCGTCCGGCGAGTAGCTACTCTCTAACGCGTGCTTTTCATAAATAGTCTGAAAGACTTCGGATGTCGACGTTGCAATATGGTTGAGGACGTTCTCGCGTGCGGTGTGGACCGCAATCGGATCAATGTTTGAGCCGATTTCTCTTGCGACATCCGCTTCCGATGGCAGCGTTAAGCAAAGTGCTCGATATGCTGGCTCCAATGTCTCATCGGCCGCGATATTGGCCAAAATTGTCAACGTTTCGGCGGATGTCTCAATGGAACGGCCGGCAACCGCATTAGATGTCGCTTTGCGCAACTGGCGCATTAATAGGCTGTACAGAGCTTCCCATCGGGCGAATTCATCACTGTCGTAGTGCGCTAAAAACGCCAATTCGCTGTCCGCGCGTTCGGGCACCGTTGTTACCGGTGCGGAAAAACCGCGCAATGACGATAAAACCGGTTTCTCGGAGATGCCCTCAAAGACGATGGCGTGCTCTGCATTGCGTAAGTGAATAACGTTGCCAATGACATCTGCACCAGTCACGCCGGTCCAAGCCATGTCACGGCCGTCGGCGCCCACTAGGCCGAACCGGACCGGGATGTGCATCGGGGCGAGGTTTTCATCGACGACAATTGGTTTGTTGCTTTGAGTGATGTTCACTGAAAATCGTTGAGTTGCC
>JBCDFK010000076.1:0-7836 GCA_039178065.1 Pseudomonadota bacterium
GGCAGCTGGTGAGTGGTACACTTGTTTGGACGACGAGCTTGAAGCGTTGCGAAAAGTGGCGAGGTCAGCGGTCCACCAACACAACCGATTGCCTCCAGAAGAAAGGGGGCCTGTGGGCCCAAAGCTGCGTGGGCTCATAAGTGCTGGCAATGCCACAATTGAGGCTCCATTTCACTGTGCATATGGTTTCAATATTGAGCTTGGTAACGATGTCTTTCTAAATGCCGGGTGCACTATCTTGGATTGCGCCAAAGTGACGATCAGTGATCAATGTCAGCTTGGTCCAAATGTTCAAATCTATTGCGCTGAGCACCATCAAGACCCGATTAAAAGAAGCGTCGAGGGCTTAGAAATTGCGCATCCAGTACACATCGGCAAACAGGTTTGGATTGGTGGCGGCGCGATCATATTGGCGGGTGTGGCAATTGGAGAAGGAGCGGTTATCGGTGCTGGCAGCGTGGTCACAAAGGATGTAGCGCCGCGGCAGGTAGTAGTTGGCAATCCAGCCCGCCCGATTGATCGATAATCATGAGCCCATGAGCCCATGAGCGCGGTGTTATTCTAATCCTGCTATTGACCAGCGGTTCAACCAGAAACCGTTTCAGTGCTTTCTAAGCGGCCAGAAGCGTTAGTGCTGCGAATTCATGCTTCACAGCATTTTTACCATGCGAAGGCGCTTGTTTATTGTGAGAATGTGCTGGCGCGGTCCTATGGTGGCGTTATGCTAGTAATTGTGTACGCTGATTTTTGACAGGACAAATATGGGCCACATGCACACACAGATTGAGTTTGTGATTTTCGCAATCCTCGGATGCGTTGTGGTTTATTCGCTGGTCTCAAAGCTGATCGATCGCTCGATTTTAACACTGCCCATTATCTTTGTGTTTGTTGGGTATCTGGTCGCAGATCCGATCAAGATGCTCGGCAGTCATGACGATTTGCGCAACTATGCACGATATCTGGCCGAGATTACCCTCATTTTAGTATTGTTTTCAGACGCCAGTAATGTGCGGTTAGCCAAGCTTAAGCAGAGCTATAAAATTCCACTCCGTATGCTGGTGTTAGGCATGCCGCTGACAATTTTAGTTGGAACGCTCACTGTCTGGATGATAGCGCCCGCAGGCGGGTTTGCCATGGCGCTTTTGACGGCCGCTGTACTTTCACCCACGGACGCTGCTATCGGTCAGAGCGTTGTCACAAATCCCAATGTGCCAGATAGACTGAGCCAATCCATCAATGTGGAGAGCGGCCTAAATGACGGTTTGGCATTGCCATTCGTTCTTCTTGGCGCTGCTTTAGCCGCCGCGAGCATGAGTGGTAGTGCGACAGATGGACTTGCCATGTCGGCGATCATTCAGATTGTTTTGGGTCCCGTGGTTGGCATTATTGTTGGTTGGCTGGCGGCGCGCGGTTTGGGATTGGCCAAAGATCGGGATTGGGTGCTTGAGAGTGCGCAAGGCGTGGTGTTCATCGCAACAGCCTTTGCCTGTTATTTGGGTGCCGAGCTCATCGACGGCAACGGCTTTGTGGCCGCTTTTGTGGGTGGCGCAACATTCGGCAATGCTTACCGACATAGTTTGCATTTCGTCACAGAATTTATGGAAGGCAACGGCCAGATGTTAACGATGGCAGCTTTCTTGATTTTTGGTGCGACCATGTTGCCTGATGGGCTTGCCCATATCAGCTTTATGCCAATTCTCATCGCAGTTCTTTTCCTAACTATTGTTCGTATGTTGCCGATCTGGATATCCCTGGCCGGCACGGGCCTTGCGCCCCGCGAGAAACTATTTTTGGGTTGGTTTGGACCGCGGGGATTAGCATCGATATTATTCACGCTGATCATTATGGCTGATTTTGATTTCCCCAACGAAGAGGAATTTCTTGCCTGCATCTCGATGACGGTTTTTATCTCGATCATTGTGCATGGCGTTACCGCCACACCATTTGCCAATCGGATTGGTGAGAAGTCGGAAAGCGAGTAGGGCGCCGAAGAACGAGTATCTACAACAGAGACTGCAACCGCTCATTCAAATTCGTGAAAACATATTGGTGTTGAGCTTCGGCATCATTTCGATGCGGAGGAGGCGAGTTCCTAATTTAACTTAGGCTGCGATAAAAGCCTGAAATTTTGGCAAATAGAGGGCTTTATATTTAATCAGATTCCCTAATGTTTGAGCAAAAGGGAATGTGAACAAATCGCTTTGTGACTCGCAGCGGGTATTGGTTTCACGCAGACGCCCTGAGGTGTTCAGAAAGACGAAGCAGCTGATTACGGAGATCCATGATCTCCTGGGTGCTCATGCCAATGTTATCTTGAATGCAATCAGGTATTGGAAGCGCCTTTTCTTGCAGTTCGCGGCCAGTTTGCGTTAGTTCAATGCGGACCTGTCTTTCATCCTTTGTATCGCGTTTGCGCAGAACCAATCCTGCTTTCTCTAGCCGCTTCAACAAGGGGGTGAGTGTGCTGGAGTCAAGTTGCACCTGAATACCGATATCCTTGATACTAGGTCGCTCGGGACCTGCCCACAACACGCTCATTACCAAATACTGAGGGTAGGTGAGGCCCAGCGGGTCTAAAATATCACGGTATGTTTGTTGAATTGCATGGCTTGCCGAATACAGCGCGTAGCAGATCATTTCTTTGGGAAGCATTGTCATGAAGCCAATATAGTTTGTGCACGATTATTTTGCAAAGGATTGACATGAATTTTCTTAATAGATATACCTTGTGTACAAATTAATAGCACGCGAGGAAATATCAATGACAACTGATGTAAAATATTGGACTGAGGCCTATGCAACGGGTGGTGGCCGCAACGGACTGGCAGGCTTAAAATCAGGGATGTTGACGGTCACAATGACCAGCCCCAAGGATTTGGGCGGTTCTGGCGAAGGTCACAACCCTGAAGAATTATTCGCAACTGGTTATGCAGCTTGTTATCTGGGAGCCATGCGTTTTGCGGCTCAACATGAAAATCTAGGTACGGTGCCCGACGACGCGCGTGTAGAAGCAAAAGTAGGAATTGGACCACGCAGCGATGGCGGATTTGGCTTGAAAGTCGAACTCCTGGTTGCACTGCCTGGCGTTGATAGCGCTGTTGCCGAGCAAATTTTGGAACGTGGCCACTTCATCTGCCCATACTCAAATGCAACCCAAGGCAATATCGAAGTTAAGACCACACTGGTCTGAGTTCTGAGCAAATTTGGCGGGGCTCATGCTCCGCCAAATACAAATAGGCATCGCAGCGACTCAACTTGAAGACTGTGTTTTTTTGCTCAAGCTGTCGCAATACACTGTCACAGAAATCGATCTACAGTAGGGGCATCTGCTGAGTTGCACAGTGGATGCCGCCGCCAATTTCTCCGAGTGCATCCACATTGAGTGTCACCACTTCTCGACCGGGATAATGCGTCTCAAGTGCTTTTGCTGCGATCAAATCAGTTTCCTTGTCACCAAATTGCGCTGCAATTATACCGCCATTGCAAGCGTAGTAATTGGCATAGGAAGCTACAAAATCGATACTATCAATGCGTCGGATTTCAGGTTCAGGAATGACCTCAACCTCAAGTTCAGCCGCCACCAGCGCATCATATGTATCCAGTGCGGCAACATGAAACGGATCATTCATATCCGGTGCATCCGGCAAATTAATCAGCACCCGTCCGGGCCCTGTAAACCGGGCGAGACTATCGATGTGATAGTCTGTGATATCTTCGCCCCAAACGCCCGGCGACCATATCATCTGTTCCGCCCCATAGGCCCACAAAAGCCGTTCCTCTAACTCATCGCGCGAAAGGCCAGGGTTCCGGTTTTCATTCACCCATGAACTCTCATGAGCCATCAGCAATCCATGACCATCATGTTCGACGCCACCTGCTTCACCGACAACGCCACTTGAAATCAGCTCTATACCAAGCCGCTTGGCGACCTCACTTGCTATCAAGCCATCCCGCTTATGAACCTGTTTGCCACCCCAGCCATTGAATTGAATATGGCTAACAACCAACTTGTTGTTGGCTGCTTTGGCAAACAATGGTCCCGAGTCGCGGCACCACAAATCTTCGGTTGGAATATCCCAAAGAACCACCTTGGAAGATAGAAGTTTGCGAGCACGATTATGGTCCGATTTATCGGCAAGCATGACGACAGGTTCAAATTCTGCGATTGAGTTTGCAATATCGGCAATTGTCTGTTGCAGAATGTCGAGAAACTCTCTGTCGGGATGAACTTTTCGGTTCACCGGCCATTGCATGAATGTCCGTTCATGACGGGCTTCTTCAGGCGGAACATGCAATTCCAAGTGTTCACTTGCTGCAAGGTGATTTTTCATTAAACCAAACATTCCAAAGGCTGTTCCGGATCGCAATAGTTCCCGTCTGTTCATCAGACCATCCGATCCTCAATCGCTGCTCGAACGATATTCTTGGTAATTTTGCCATAACCCGACTTTGGCAACACATCAAAGACAACCAATCGCTTCGGAATTTTATATGAGGCAAGGTTCTTTTTGAGAAATGATTTGAGCTGATCATATTCCATCTCGGCGCCATCTCTGAGCGATACCGCTGCGACGCCAATTTCGCCCCATTTTTCGTCCGGCATTCCAACAACACAGGCTTCGATAACGTCTGGATGGCCGGCGATACACTCCTCTATTTCCAGCGGGTAGATATTGGAGCCGCCAGAGATGAACATGTCCGACGCACGGCCGGTTATATACAGATAACCGTTTTCATCGAGATGGCCCAAGTCACCGGTACGAAACCAACCATTGCGGAAAGCCGCCGCATTGGCTTCGTCATTTTTGTAGTAACCGCTAAAGACCGCCGGTCCAATGACACAAATTTCCCCTGTTTTGTGGGGTGCCAATGCCTGGCCTTGGTCATCTTGAATTTCGATTTTCATACCTGTCCGTGCATAGCCGCAGGACCCGAGCCGCATTTCATTGTCAGAAAGAGAATGATTGCTCTTGGGCAGCACAGTGATGTTGCCCGTCACTTCGCCCAGTCCAAAATATTGAACTAGGCAATTGCCGAATTTATCCAAGGCTCTCTTTTGGTGCTCCCGCAACATGGGAGCGCCCGCGTAAATGACATGGCGGAGCGAAGTAAGATCGAAGCGTTCGATAGCTGGATCCGTAGCGAGCGCATTCAAGATCGTGGGGACGGTGAACATATTACTTATCTGGTGTTGCTCGATTAGAGACAAGGCTTCTTCAGCGTCAAACTTTTCCGTTTTCATGAGAATTGTGGGCACACACCGCGCGACTTGAATCAGTTGATGCACACCCGCGCCGTGAGAAAGGGGAGCCACCACCAAAGACGCGTCATTGGCATCGGTGCCGGGCATCAAATCTGCCAGATGGTTGGTGATCACAAATGCCATTTGCCCATGGCTTAGAACTGCAGCTTTTGGTTTGCCAGTTGTGCCAGAAGTAAAGAAAAACCAGCAGGGGTGATTGTAGTCAACTTCGGCAGTCTCGAATTTCTCTCCCCCGGCATTTTTAGACAGTTCAGAGTAGCTCAGCTCACCATCTCGGGGCTTGCCGATACAAATGACATGTTTGGCGCCAGCTTCAATCGCAGCGTCTGCGTGTTCAGGAAAGGCGTCATCATAGATAACAAATCTCGCGCCTGATGCAGAGACAACATGGCTCACATCGCTGGGCGCAATTCGGAAGTTGGTGGGTATCCAAATAGCGCCCAGTTTGAAGGTCACAAACATTGTCTCGAACATTTCAAAACAGTTTCTGGATTGCACAACGATCTTGTCACCTTTATCGACGCCAAGCTGTTTCAGCGACCACGCTGCTGTATCAACGCGAGCATTGAGCTCGGACCATGTCAGGCTCATGCCGTTTCGTATTATTGCTGGCTTGTAAGGGTAGCGGTCGGCGGCTTGCACAAGAAAATCGCCGAGATTCATGACCCGGTTGGAGATACGAAAATTGCCGTCGTCATTCATCGAATGCGTTCCAGAATTGATACATAATTAGCGACTGCAAGGCCGCCCATGTTGAACACGCCAGCAAAGGCCGGATCCTTAAGCTGCATATCACCGGCGTCTCCTACAAGCTGCATTGCTGCCATCACATGTTGTGAGACGCCCGTTGCACCAATCGGATGACCTTTAGCCTTAAGGCCGCCCGATGGATTGATCGGAAGCTTACCATCCATGGAGCTCAGACCATCCTCAATCACGCGGTGCCCTTGGCCTTCATCGGCCAAACCCATGGCTTCATACTCAAGAAGCTCAGCAATTGTGAAACAGTCATGGGTCTCAACAAGCGAAAGGTCCAAAAGCGTTAGCTCAGCGGCATCCAATGCTTGATGCCAGGCGCGCTTTGCGCCATCAAATGCCGTATGAGAACGTTTGCTCATGGGCAGAAAATCATTGACCTGTTCCGCAGCGCGCAGTGACACTGCTTTTGAGCCATCTTGGATTGCGACATCCGTATCGGTCAAAACGAGCGCCGCCGCCCCATCTGAAATCAACGAGCAGTCAGTGCGCCGAAGCGGGTCGACAACCATCGGGTTTTTGTCAGAAATGGTGTTGCAAAATTCGAACCCGAAATCCTTCTGCATATGTGCATAGGGATTGTGCACGCCGTTTGCGTGGTTCTTAGCGGCGATTTTGGCGAGACTATCGCTTTTGTCGCCATATTTCTGAAAATAAGACTTCGCCACATTGGCAAAAATACCAGCAAAGCCACCATCCACCTCAGCTTCTTCGTCCACATAGCAAGCACTGAGTAACACATCGCCTACCTGTGGCGTTGAGATAGCCGTCATTTTCTCTGCACCGATGACAAGAACACGCTTGGCGCGGCCCGCACGAATTGCATTCATGCCCGCATGGATAGCGGCGCTGCCCGTCGCACAGGCATTTTCAACGCGCGTCGCCGGTACATAGCGAAGCTCTGGGATGGCCAATGAGACCAATGAGGCTTGAAAGTCCTGCCGGCCAAATCCGTTGTTGAAGGCGCCAAGGAAAATAGCATCAACATCCGTTGCCTCAATCTTTGCATCGACGAGCGCAGCTTTTGAAACCGATGCAATCAGCGCTTCAACTGAACTATGTTCTGATTTTCCGAATTTTGAGTGCGACCATCCGGTAATGCTTACGCCCAAATCAACCTCCTGTTATGGCCATATGGTGTTTGAAGAGAATTGAACAAAATAACGATCTGCGCTAGCCCATTTATCTGATTAGTCGAGGAATTTTCATGCTACTGGGTATTCTGGGCAACTGTTTTCTGGCAGGTCAACTACCGAGTTAATAACCGAAGCGAAATAAGTAAAATATGCGACTGAGCTCCCATAGCCTTGCTGGTGCGAATGCCAGTAAACCAAATTATGATCAAGGAACCATAAGTCCGGGCATCGTACATATCGGTGTCGGTGCGTTTCATCGCGCACACCAGGCTTTTTACATCGATGATTTGTTGGCCGCTGAACCTGATTGGGGCATTGTTGGCGCATCGCTCAGAAGCGCGGATATGGCCAATGCGCTAAATCCACAAGATGGCTTCTACACCTTGTGCATCAACGGATCAGAGCACTCAGAGTACCGAATTATCGGCAGTATTTTGAAGGTCATCGACGCATCGAAGGATGGCGAAGCGCTGTTACAACAATTAGCTGATCCAGCAATTCGGATTGTTTCTCTCACCGTGACGGAAAAGGGCTACTGCCTTGATCCGGCATCGGGTCAGCTAGATGAAAAACACAGTGAAATTGTCGCTGATCTTGAAAATCAGAATGTGCCCAAAACGGTGCCAGGAATCTTAGTTGAAGCGCTTCGTCGCCGAAAAAACAGCGACGCCGACGCATTCA
>JBCDFK010000077.1:0-7783 GCA_039178065.1 Pseudomonadota bacterium
ACCGTCTCAGGCATGGATCTCTGTGACTAGCACAGAGATGACGGTGCTTTATGATGCTCAATCATGCTCAAACTTATCCAACTCTCCTATCCTCATATTACACTTCACCCACCTTCCTCATGGAACGGCGGATCATGACCCATGATCTGTGAGGCGGGCGGTGTCGTGGGTTGGCTAGAAGAGGTTTTGGTCAACGGGTGCTGAACCCTGAAAAATCCACGGCGGAAAGATAGCGCTGTTGGGCGGTCGAAAGATCGCAACTAAAAAGACTACGGATGCGAGATTTCGACCGCCCGTTGTTTCATAGCGAAACTTTCTTCAAGTTTCGCGGAAATCGTGACAGGTGTATTGCGAAGCAATTACCGAGACCGACTTCGTTGATGCTCACGGCAGTTCCGCTGCGCGGGAACGCCTCCGCACGTGGACCTCGCAAAGGCTAGGACGCGCCGTCGCGCTTTTATCAGAAGCGACTTCCACCTTCCGCTTCAATCGATAATGATCTAGGTTCCTGCCAATAAAGGGGACCTATGATAGAACAAATTACGACCCACCAAGCCGAGGAAGATCAGCGCAATGCCGATATTCTCATCTATGTCGATGGCGAACTAAAAAAGCGCAATGAAGCCAGTGTCAGCATTTTTGACAGCGGCTTCATGCTGGGCGATGGCGTCTGGGAAGGCTTGCGGCTTAACAACGGCACTTGGACGTTTCTCGACGAACACATCGACCGGCTTTTTGAAGCGGCCAAGGTCATTGATCTTGATATTGGGTTGGACCGCAAAGGCGTTGCGGCGGCGCTGGTGAAAACTCAAGAAGCAAATGGAATGACCACCCATGCGCATGCGCGATTGATGGTGACCCGCGGTGTTAAATCTCGACCATTTCAACACCCATCACTCAGCCGGTCTGGACCAACCATGGTGATCATCATGGAACACTCCAAGCCCAGCCTGCCGCGCCCCATCGCGCTGGCCACGGTGCCGCATTTGCGCGGTCTGCCTATGACCCAAGATCCCAAACTCAACTCGCATTCAAAACTCAATTGCATTCTCGCTTGCATCGCCGCGGAAAAGACCGGCGCCGATGAAGCGCTCATGTTGGACGTCCATGGATTTGTGAATACCACCAACGCCTGCAATTTTTTCATCGTGCGCAAGGGCGAAGTTTGGACATCAACGGGAGACTATTGCATGAACGGCATCACCCGCCAAAAGGTGATCAACCTGTGCCGGGCCAATGACATTCCGGTGTTTGAACGCAATTTCTCACTGGTCGATACTTACGGCGCAGACGAGGCATTTCTATCCGGCACCTTTGGCGCACAAACACCGGTGAGCACCATCGATGGTCGCATCATCGGCAATGGCGAGCTCGGTCCTGTTACCACCCGCATTCGCAAACTCTATCGAGATTTGATCGAGGCACATAAATGAAAATAGCCATGTGGTCCGGCCCGCGAAACCTGTCGACAGCCATGATGTATAGTTTCGGTAATCGGCCCGATTTTCATGTCTGGGACGAACCCTTCTATGGCGCTTATTTAGCTACAACCGGTCTCGACCACCCAATGCGTGCAGAAGTGATTGCTGCGGGATCGACCGACCCCCAAGAAGTCGCCGATCAGATTGTTGCACGCGGCGATGGCGTATTTCTGAAGCTGATGGGCTTTCACATGCTCGACGATTTCCCGCTGGATTGGGCAGAGGACTTTACTCATGTCCACCTGCTGCGCCATCCGGCCCGCGTGATCGCCAGCTATAGCGCAAAGCGCGAAGAACCAACGCGCGCCGATATCGGCTTTGATGCTCAACTCTCCCTGTTTCGCAAATTTCCAGGTCCTGTGATCAGCTCCTTTGACATCCGCGGAAACCCAGAAGCCGCGCTCACTCAACTCTGTGCAAGCATCGGTCTGGCGTCTGATCCATCAATGCTGTCTTGGCCGAAAGGTCCAAAGAGCTTTGACGGCGTTTGGGCACCGCACTGGTATGATGCAGTTCACAAATCCAGCCGCTTTGCCAGTGCAGAAGGCACATTGCCAGAACTCGACGGCGCGCAATCCGCTTTGTTGGAAGAGGTACTTCCGATCTATCAGGAAATGGCCAATTCGAAACTCAATATTGATATGTAGGGGCATCAAAGTTTAGCAGCGATGTCAAAAATCACGACCGCCATACCAAATCTGCATTGACTCACATCACCCCCCCTCTCGTTCAAAAGTCGGGATAGTCATCTCAAGTGCAATTGCCTAGGGTGCCCAAAATATTGTTCGCTTTGGGAGGGTCGCGCGCATGAGCGTATCAAATTATCACAATGTCTATGAGGCTTGGCAGAATGCGCCAGAAGCATTTTGGGAGGGCGCCGCCAAAGAAATTGATTGGTTTAAACCAGCCGACAAAATATTCGATCCTGACCAGGGCATTTACGGCCGATGGTTCGCCGGCGCCACCTGCAACACATGCTACAACGCCGTAGATCGCCATGTGGAAAAAAATGGTCGCGGCGACCAGCCCGCCATTGTTCACGACAGCGCGATCACGGGCTCAAAAACCACCTGGACATACAGCCAATTACGTGACGAAGTACGCGCCCTCGCCGCCACATTGCGCGATCTTGATGTTCAAAAAGGCGATCGCGTGCTGATCTATATGCCGATGGTTCCCGAAGCCGTCGCCGCCATGCTCGCCAGTGCGCGTCTTGGTGCCATTCACACGGTTGTATTTGGCGGCTTTGCGGCAAACGAACTTGCCACGCGCATCAATGATTGCGAACCCAAAGTTATTGTCGCCGCCTCTTGCGGTCTCGAGCCCAATCGCATCGTTGAATATATGCCACTGATCGACACCGCCATTGAGCAATCAACACACAAACCATCCAACTGTGTCGTTTTACAGCGGGAGCAACATAGATGCGAACTCATTGAGGGTCGCGATGTAGATTACAGCACCGCCGTGGGCGCGCATAGACAGGCCCAAACGCCAATCCCTTGCGAGGAACTGGAAGCCACCGATCCACTTTACATTCTCTATACATCAGGCACGACCGGCCAACCCAAAGGCGTGCTGCGCGACAATGGCGGGCATATGGTTGCGCTAAAATGGTCGATGAACGCAATCTACGACATCAAACCCGGAGAGGTTTTCTGGGCCGCTTCTGATGTCGGCTGGGTCGTTGGCCATTCCTATATTTGCTATGCACCGCTCCTACATGGCGCCACAACTTTGATGTTTGAGGGCAAACCTGTTGGCACCCCCGATGCCGGCGCGTTCTGGCGCATTATTGAGGAATACAAAGTCTCAAGTCTTTTCACGGCACCCACCGCATTCCGCGCCATAAAAAAGGAAGACAGTAAAGGTGTGTTGGTGAACGACTATGATATGTCGTCACTGCGCTCAGTTTTCCTGGCCGGAGAACGCGCTGATCCCGATACTATTCGTTGGTTGCAAGACATGCTCAATGTGCCGGTCATCGACCATTGGTGGCAAACCGAAACCGCTTGGACAATTGCAGGCAATCCGGTTGGCCTCGGCCAATTGCCGGTAAAAATCGGCTCACCCACCGTTGCTATGCCAGGCTATGACATTCAGGTCCTCAGCGACGAAGGTGAACAGGTGACTGCCGGTACGCTTGGCAATATTGTGGTCAAACTCCCCTTGCCGCCAAGCTGTCTGCCAACATTGTGGAACGCGGATGCGCGTTTCCGCGAATCCTATCTCGAAGAATTCCCGGGTTACTACAAAACGTCAGACGCCGGTTACATTGATGAAGACGGTTACCTGTTCATCATGGCGCGAACAGACGACATCATCAATGTGGCAGGCCACCGACTATCCACCGGCGCAATGGAAGAGATTATCGGCAAGCATCCGGATGTTGCCGAATGCGCCGTCATTGGCATTGCCGATCAATTGAAAGGGCAACTTCCAGCAGGATTTCTGATATTGAATTCGGACGCCGAAGCCGCGCCTGAAGATATCGAGAAGGCTGTCATCAAAATGGTGCGCGACGAAATTGGCCCTGTGGCCGCATTTAAAATCGCTCTCACAGTGCCGAGACTCCCCAAAACAAGGTCGGGCAAAATCCTGCGCGGCACCATGCAAAAGATTGCTGATGGCGATCAATGGAACATGCCCGCAACCATCGATGATCCGGCAATTCTGGATGAAATCGAGGGTGTGCTCAAAGATAGAAGCATCGGCAATTTTGCTACGTAACCTAAAAACTTTACGCGCGTAACTAACGTAACGTTGCGTCTGCGGCATTAGTGTGCATTGTTCTTTCGGGACCAACTCGAAAATACAAAGGTGAGGAAATCGAATGTCGAAACGTGATGACTTGATTGCGAAATACGCAGCGGATCTAAAGGAAAAATGCGGTGTTACGCCAGATATGGACTTGTTGACCAAAGTCACAATCGGCTGCGGACCATCAATCTACAACGATGATGCGTCGACCGTTTCCGGTTCAGATGAATCCGAACTTGAAACTGTTAAAAACAACTTCCTTATCAAAAAGCTGGGTCTGAAAGATTCGAGCGATCTGGATGCAGCGATTGATTCAGTGATTGAACAATATGGCCGCTCAAACCGCAATAAGTATCGCGTGGTTGTATACTATCTGCTTACAGTCCACTTCAATAAAGGCTCTGTGTACGGCTAGAGCACACCACTATTGAGCGGATATTATTGATCGACAATTGCCAAAGACCTCCGGCGATTGTCGATCATTTTCGTTCTGACTGTGTCAGCCTCGACCACTGGATTCTCGATTGGCAAAAGATGATGTTGGTGTGGGTTCAGCAACCGACCCAGTACCTCCAATTGGAACAAACAGTCTGAAATTTCCGCCGTAGGCTTCCAGGGATTCGGTGCCTAGCCCATCATAAAATCCGGAAATTGATAGTAGGCTTCCCGTTGGCGATTGAAATTCCACGCCGGCTTCAATCCTGGCTCTCACCTCTTCCGTCGAATAGATCGCAACGCCATTCAGATCAACTTGGTCAGAGGGGTCAAAATCCCAGATACCCTCGAGCTTGATATGCGGCGTGATAACAACATCATCGCCCAGTTTTCGATCAAAACTTACCTTCGGTCCAAATGTTACCCGGCCCAAATCTATCGTTTGTTCATCTATTTCAAACCCGAGATTATCTATATAAGCTTCTTGAGTTTCTTCGAAGTAATAAGCGCTAATCGCAGGGGCAAACTTCCAAGTTCCGACGCTAAAGTCCCCTGTTACTGACCCCTTGACCATCCAACGTTCAGTTTGGAAATTGTCTGTATAAAGGCCAAGCGGATTGACATCATTCTCAGATCGGCCCCACAGACCGCGACCCTCAAGGATCAGATTTTCACCCAGCCGCCCAACAATATATGGGCCAATCATGAAGCCATCGCCCCGAACAGATGCATTGAGCACATCAATATCCTGATCAAACACGTCAAGCTGACCCATAACGCCCACCAGCAGATCGGGATTCAGCAAATAATCGACACCTATGCGAAGCAAACCCAATTCGCTTTCACGTCCAGCTTGGTCAATAAATGCATAGCGACCTTCAAGCCAGACATCGAACTTGCTGACCGTTGGAGAAAACTGCTGGTAGTTGCCAGATCCAGCCCCAAACTGAGTTTCATACTTTTGATCAAAGCTTAGCTTGAACGCTTTTATTTGGTTAAGGCTAGTACTGAAAAACACTGAGTTGAGTTTATCAGGCAAACCTTGTCCTTGCGCTCCCAATCCTGCTAGCGCACCGAGAAACAGCTCTCCTCCATTTAATGATATCGGGAACTGGCCGTTCAAGCTGCCGCGATTTATCAGTCGCTCCACAAGCGAGACGTCATTGGCTATGATCTCGTCAGCCCGGTCTGCCATGAAATTGCGGATCACCCGGCTCGTTTGCGCGGGCACATTGATCAGCGGCACATATTCCACCGTTGCATCATCGCTAATTGGCTCGCCATCTAAGGTGCCTGTGATGGTGACGATTTCTGGAACCAGCGTTGTCGAAGAGGTCAGTGTGGCAGAATAGGCGCCATCTCCATTATCTGTAACGCTGCTGAGCATACCCGAGCCATCCAGTTCAAGCTCGACAGTTCGGCCGCGAACAGCCAAATTATTACCTTCGGCGTCTTTCAATTGAACTACAATGGTAGAAGTCGAAATACCGTTAGCATCAAGTATTGTCGGGTTTGCCACAATTTCAGCTTTGTAGACGAGAGGCACATATTCCACCATCGCAAACTCTGGCAATGCAACTTCATTTAAGGCACCTGTAACGGCGACGGTCTCGGGCGTTGTCGACGAGGTCAAGATGGCAGCATAAGTGCCATCTTCATTGTCCTTTACAGGCCCAAGCGTGCCTGAACCATTTAACTCAAGCGTGACCGTCCCACCACTTTCCGTTAATTCATTGCCCTCATTATCTCGCAGTTGAACGAGAATGGCAGTTGTTGAAACGCCGTCCGCATCGATCAGAGCTGGGACAGCGCTAATAACTGACTGATCTGTGCCAGTCTCTACCAGTTCAGAATTTGATTCAGCATCGTAGTCAGGTTCAACATACTCCACTGTCGCATCATCGCTTAAAGGTCGGCCATCTAAGGTGCCTTTTATTGTGACAGTTTCAGCTATTTTCGATGAGGTGAGTATGGCGGTGTAGCTGCCATTTTGATTGTCCTCTACAGTTTCAAGCGTGCCTGAACCATCTAACTCAAGCGCAACGGTTCCACCACTTTCGGTCAACTCATTACCCTCGGCATCTTTCAACTGCACAGTAATAGTGGAGGTCGAAATGCCATCCGCATCAATCTCAGCCGGGTCTGCAGTTATTTGAGACGCTTCTACATCAACAGCAACATCATATTCGAAGGTTAGCGAAAGCGCGTTGAGCTGAACCGGATTGTAGCTCCTATGGTCCCACATATGACTGACAGGCTGATACGAATTTATTCTGACGGTCCAATTCCCTTTTGCGCTCTCCCCATAAAAATCTGAAAAGCTCTGCGGATTACCATAGTCCGTATTGGGCGTGGCCGGGCCGCTGGGTGAAATACTATTGGCATTGATCTTTGACCATGACCCATTGGCGGACCAATCTAAGCCATTTCCCCACCCCGTTGGTGCCACATCGGGCCAAAGGCTATAACAAGCCCGCCAGATATTGCTGCCACCATCTTGCCATGTGTAAGTTTCAGAAACGCCTGGTTCCGCTTCGGGATCAATCGATTCTTCTGCGTTAAATGGGTAGACAGAGTTGCCCTTGTAAACGCGCTGTCCAAAGCCAACAGGTATTGAGCCCCCAGAGTTCGATCGAGGCGTCTGGCGGCAGACATCACTCACCAAAAACAAACTAGGACCATCTGGGTGAATCAGTTCAATATCTACAAAGTTCACGCTCGTGGCAAAGATATCCGCTGTGAACCGCATTTTCTCAACCGTGATGTCATCAGGCACATCAATAGAGAATTCCTGCCAGCCTTGATTGGGCCAAGTCGCACCAATATTTTCGCGCCGGTAGGTTTTTTCCGCCGCATGCGTTGGAGCGAACGACATTAGCAACAAAAGAAAAGCGCTCACTACTGCGGACAATGCCGACGCAACCAGCCTAAAGTCGGCGTATGCCAGAGCTTCAAACTCATTTTTGATGAAAATATTTGCACCAAAGCCCACCATATGACGCTCCAAATTTTGGAGGCAAAGCATTGGCCGTCGACTGAATTAGCAATCGCCAAACTGGCCACCGCCCAATCAAACCAATGCTGCCCAATATTATGATTGAAATTGG
>JBCDFK010000078.1:0-7748 GCA_039178065.1 Pseudomonadota bacterium
ATTTGAGACAGAGATTGAACTTGATCGTGCCGGCAAAAACATCATCGAGTTTGCCACAGATGCAATTGATGGTGAGCTGACGGAAAATAACAATCGCGCCATTGTACGCATTGAAGGCATTCGTGAAAACTTGCGCGTATTGCTGGTTTCCGGTGAACCCCACTCCGGCGAGCGCACCTGGCGCAACTTGCTCAAATCAGATGCGTCCGTTGATCTTGTGCATTTCACCATTTTGCGCCCGCCAGAAAAACAAGATGGTACGCCCATCAACGAATTATCGCTGATTGCATTTCCAACGCGCGAGCTATTTGTTGAAAAGATCGACGATTTCGACTTGATCGTCTTCGACCGTTATCAAAATCGAAATGTCTTGCCGGTGCTATACTATGACTACATTGCGGAATATGTCCGCAATGGTGGCGCTCTGATGATTGCGGCCGGTGAAGAATATTCCGGCGAAACATCGGTTGCGCTCACGCCGCTGGTAAGTGCATTGCCTGCACAACCAACCGGCAGCGTTCAAATGGCCGGTTTTTATCCGCGGCTATCGGATGATGGAAAGCGCCACCCCGTCACGCGCAATTTGATTGGCGGCGCTAGTGAACCGCCAAACTGGGGCCGCTGGTTTAGAACGATCGATGTGCAGGACGTTGACGGCACGACCATAATGCAAGCCGCCGATGAAAAACCACTGCTGGTTCTCAATGACTATGGAGAGGGGCGCGTCGGCCTCATGCTATCGGACCATGGATGGTTGTGGGCGCGCGGCTTTGAAGGCGGTGGACCACATGTGGATCTTTACCGACGCTTGGCTCACTGGTTGATGAAAGAGCCCGACTTGGAGGCCGAAGCACTGACCGCCGCACCTGAAGGCCAAGCGTTGAGGATTAAGCGTCAAACCATGGAAGATACCGCCGATCCAGTGACACTGATCGCACCTGACGGCCAAGAAATCATCGTCGAATTAGAAAAGACCGATGAGGGCTTGTTTGAAGGTCTTCTTGAGACCGAGCAAATTGGCTTGTTCGAGATTTCTGATGCCCAAATGTCGACCCTTGCGCATGTTGGACCGGTCGATGCGCCGGAATTCCGCGATATGATTTCGACAGCCAGCTTAATTGCACCCATCATCGATGCTAATGGGGGCACCACAAGGCGGCTGCTGAATAGTTCCGGCAATCTCAACGTGCCAAGTGTTCTGCCAGTTCGCAGCAAGAATGAGGCCTTTGGGAGAGACTGGTTGGGCTTTATGCAGACCGGCGAAACCGAACTACGCGGCATCAACCGCCAAGGATTGTTCTCAGGGTTCTTGGGTCTAGCTCTTCTTCTGATGGCCATTTCGTCTATGTGGTACCGAGAAGGACGCTAGTCGGCGATAAGGTCCACGTGGCAGACAAGTCCCGACATCGCTACAGCGTCAAAATCAGCCAACGGGCATACCAATAGGCGTTTCTCATCTACAGGACCTGGCATCCAAACCTGCTTCACTGGCGCCGTTTCAAAGCCCAGAGGCCCATAATAAGGTTGATCACCAACCAGCATCACAAATTGTGCCCGCGTTGCTTTTGCCGCTTCAATACAGTAGCGCACAAGCGCCTTGCCGATGCCAAGGTTCTGCACATTGGGTTGGATGGCAAGCGGACCAAGCAACAATCCGCACGACTTGCTTTCGCTTGTCTTGATCCAAGTGAGTCTCGCGCTACCCAATAATTGACGGGTCTGATCGTCTAGCGCCACAAACGACAATGATTGATCGAAGGGCCCCTGCTCACGCAATCTAAATGCCGCACGTGTGAAGCGCCCTGGACCGAATGCATTTTCATGCAGTTCAAAGATGTCAGATTCAAATTTGGCATCTTCAACAACAATATTGAAGGCAGGTTTTTGTGCGGCAACAGCCGCAGGCTTTGATGAATGATGTGTCATGAGTTGGTCCGATAATTTAGCGCAAGTGTCGATAAAAGCCGTAAAGCAAGGCCTTCTATCGTCGTCGGACACAATTATTTTTAAGCGCTAAAATCATCATGGAACGTCGCTAGCACCTTGAAACAAAACCGTAAAGCCCATTTTTACATCTCGGTTAAGGCCCACCGCAAACAAATCACCGCATTGAGCCCTGACAAACAGGTCTGGAAACCCTATGTGTCACTCAAACAGAGGAATTTTCTAATGGGCTTACTCGTAAATGGCACTTGGCAAGATCAATGGTACGATACCAAATCAACCAATGGGAGGTTTGTTCGCAAAGACGCCAGTTTCCGCAATTGGCTAACAGCTGATGGCGAAGCGGGCCCATCTGGTGAAGCAGGCTTTAAGGCTGAAGCAGATCGTTATCATCTTTATGTATCGCTTGCCTGCCCATGGGCGCATCGCACACTCATTTTTCGCAAGCTGAAAAAGCTCGAGGATTTGATATCAGTTTCAGTTGTTCACCATTTTATGGGTTCAGAAGGTTGGACTTTCGATACCGATGAAGCGGCAACTGGCGATCCGCTGTTTGGCTCAACCCATATGCACCAAATTTACACGCGTGATACGCCCGATGTGACAACACGCGTTACAGTGCCCGTGCTTTGGGACAAAAAGCAAAACCGCATTGTCTCAAATGAATCGTCAGAAATAATCCGCATGTTCAACAGCGCTTTCAACGCAATCACGGGAGATACGACCGATTACTACCCTGAAGAGTTACGTGCGGAAATCGATACACTCAATGAGCCCATCTATAACAATGTGAATAATGGCGTTTATCGCAGCGGCTTTTCAACCACACAGGAAGCCTATGAGGAGGCCGTTGTACCGCTGTTCGAGACACTCGATATGCTTGAGGATCGGCTGGCAAGCAATCGCTATTTGATGGGCGACAAACTCACAGAAGCAGACTGGCGACTGTTTACAACGTTAGTGCGCTTTGATCCGGTTTATGTAAGCCATTTCAAATGCAACATTCGCCGCATCAAGGACTATCCAAATTTATGGAACTACACAAAAGAGCTTTATCAAATACCCGGCATCGCTGAGACCGTGAACATGCACCACATCAAATCTCACTATTTTGGAAGCCACGAATCAGTCAATCCAACGCGCATCGTACCAGCGGGTCCAGAGCTCAACTATGCCGAGCCGCACGATCGCGGGCATTTGTAAATCACCAATGGGGTGAGATCGTCACCCCTTCATATATCTCCGCCAAGCGGCGCCCAGTCGCGTCAGTCAAATCCTCTGGCAAATCGCTGAGCGAAAAAAAGCGCGCCTCTGCAATTTCTCTATCGGGAGTTTTTGGGCTTCCATTTGACGTCGCTTCACACTGATATAGCGCCACATGATCGCGCTTGGATGCCATCTTATTGAAATATATACCAAAAAGCTGGGGAGCAGTCTGCGGCTCTAGGCCTGTTTCCTCGGCCAATTCACGAATAGCAGCATCATTGCAGTTTTCGCCAACATCAACGCCGCCACCTGGCAAGTGCCAGCCACTTACATAGGTGTGCCTTACTAGCATAATTTCACCGTCTTGATTGGTTGCGGCGACACGAACGCCCAATGTCATTGGTCGGGATAGCAGAAACCAAATATGCGAAAGTTTGGATAACAAGGACATGGCTTGGCATAACCTGCTTTGCCACCTGCTTCCAGTTGAAAATGTGCTTTACGATTGATGCGCCTCGGTAGAGGCGCTACCAGAGGTAATGATTTTCAAACTAGCCCATATTTCAGACATTCACATGGGTCCGCTACCTAAGGTTCGTGCACGTGAACTAATGTCCAAACGTTTGACTGGCTATGTCAATTGGAAACGCAATCGATCAAATTCAATGGGTGACGGAACACTCAGTCATATCGTCGAAGCTGTAAAAGCAGCAAACCCAAATCATGTTGCAATCACGGGTGATCTAATCAATATCGGCCTCGACGCCGAGGTTAGTCTCGCAGCCTCATGGCTTAAACAGAATTGGGATCCAAGCACGACCAGCGTCGTCCCAGGCAATCACGACGCATATATTCGTGGAACATTGGCAAAAGCCATCAACGCTTGGAAGCCATTTATGAGCAATGAGCATGGCGAGGATTATGGAGATGGTTCGCATTTTCCATTCATGCGCCGGCGCGAGGATGTTGCGATCATTGGTGCTTCAAGTGCTGTTGCAACACCTGCATTCATAGCAGCGGGCAGATTTGGTACCAAACAGGCAAAACGTCTTGCTTCACTTCTCAAACATGCCGGTGAGAACGGGCTTTTTCGCGTTGTCCTTATTCACCATCCGCCGGTTAAGGCCGCGACCGTTCCACGCAAGAAACTATATGGCATTCAAACATTTCAAAGAGTAATCGCCGAGCATGGGGCAGAGCTCGTACTGCATGGGCACACACATCTGGCTCAACGCCACGCGATTGCGGGGCCCAATGAAACAATTGTACCTGTCATTGGCGTGCCTTCGGCAAGCCAAGCGCCGGGCGCAAAACGTCCCGCTGCGGCCTTCAATCTGTTCTCAATTGAACAGGAGAATGGCCAATGGAAATGTTCGCTTGAAGAACACAGTCTTACAAGCGCAACCGGTAAATTGACCATCACTGATCAGCGTAAATTGCTGTAGATAGCTCCAAATTGCCCGAAACAGCTATTTTGAAAGCAAAATCGCACCGCCCACGATGAAAATACCAAGCAAGAACCATCCTGCCATGCTGGGTTCAATTTTGCTCTGCATATCGCGTGCGCTTATTGCGGGTTTGCTCTCTTCGATGGGTGCTGGCTTACTTTCCTGCACTGGCTGGGTCATAAGAAGTGGCTTAGGTGCCGGCGCTTCTACAGGTTTTTCAACCTCTGTAGCGGGTTTTTCAATGGGCTGAGGCGGTACTGTTTCGGCACGATAAGTGATGTCATCGCCCGCCAATGCCAATTCACGCTCATAAATGCGCTCCGCAATATAGGTTGTTACAGAATCCGCAATCGGTCCTGTTTGGTGGGACTCGGCCAACACCACGCGTCCGAGACGCGTGTCGCGCACAAAACGATATTGACGTCGATCTTTGCCCATCATCACATGAGCTGTTGCATCGATCCAAAGGCGAGGTTGTAATCCTGACGAGATGGCAAAATCGAAGCGCTCATCATCCGCAGGCACTTCCGCAAAAACAGATTCCAATTCTTGAGCCAATATTTCAAGGCGTGCGCGGTCCGCTTCCTTCATTTCGACCACGACATCGCTGCGTTCTGCGGTTGCGATTTTTATTTCGCGGACAGCTTCAACTAGCCGATTTCGCTTCTCGGGGTTGGGCGGATTAAACCTATCAATAGCCATTACGCGGCTCCAAACAACTCATTTACCTGTTGTTTACCATAGTTAAATGGGAATTGCGGCACCGCAAGCAAAAATAAGTTCAATCGGCGTTTTGTCGATAAATGTTGCAAATCAGCAAATTGAAGTGCCTCAATGCCGACACCGCTGAGCGCTAGCCGTTAAAAACGACCGCATACAGAATAGCCGCCAGCAATATAAAGATCACAACAATACCAATTGAAAAACGCCTTATCGCTGTAACAACGAACGGATTTACCGGTACAGGAGCAACAATTGGATGGTTCACTGGTGAATTTGCACCTATTGAAATTGCATCATCATCTAGCGAAAGGCTGGCAACGGGCGTGCCAAAATCGAGCTTTTCTCGACCATCGGCTCCCGATGCAGAAATAGAGGCTCCATCCGCAATACTCTGTCCAGTTTCATATGTTGGTATGTAGGTGCCACGCGGAATCTCAATTTTCACAGGATCCTGCGCCCCATCAGAACCGTAATAAGCAGCTAAGTTTTCACGCAATCGTCCGGCCTGGACGCGAACAACCGCATCAGTTGATGGATCAAATTCATCGTCTTTGCCAAAGACGTCCTGAGCAATACTGAAACCTTTAAGAAGGCCGCCGTTTCCCGCCTGTTCCTCCTCCACCAAATAGCGAAGAAGCTCTCGCGCGCGGGCTGAGCGGACAAAACTCTTGCTGCCCAACACACGCTCGAGGGCGTCTTTTATTTCGGCTGATGTGACTTCAGCCACGGCTTCATTTCTCTCCAATAAGCTTTGCCTTCCCATGCGGAATCGTTATTTCCCAACCATTAAACAGCAAAGAAAATCAGATTTCCACTACCTGAACTTAGAAACCAACTAAATTAGCCTCGTTTAGCCAGAGCAGTATTAACACCAGAAACAATAGCCTGTAACGAAGCACTCACAATATTCTTGTTAATGCCAACGCCAAACAGCACGCCGCCGTCGATTTCCAGCTCCATGTAGCAAATAGCTGCTGCATTGGCGCCTTCACCAATTGAGTGCTCAGAATAATTGTTCACCGAGATTTCCATGCCATATTCATTGCTGAGGGCATCCACAAAGCCGTCAATCGGACCGGTTCCGTGGCCAAGCAAGTTCTTAGGTTCGTTGCCATCGACAATTTCGGCATGAACAATGCGCCGCTCTTTGTCTTTTTCATCGGGCTCGGTTGTATGATTGACTAAGCGCAATCTCGGCGAGTCTAACTCGACATAGGTTGCCATGAACTCATCATAGATCCGCTTTGACGTAAGCTCGATGCCCTCTTTGTCGGTTATATCTTGTACAACTTGACGGAACTCAATCTGCAGGTTGCGCGGTAAATTCAAGCCATAATCGGCCTGCAATATATAAGCGATACCGCCTTTACCAGATTGTGAGTTGATGCGGATAATCGCCTCATATGAGCGACCAACATCTTCCGGATCAATTGGCAAATATGGCACTTCCCACAACGCGCCATCAGTATCGCCGATGGCTTTCATGCCTTTGTTAATGGCATCCTGGTGCGAGCCGGAAAACGCCGTGTATACGAGTTCGCCCACATAGGGATGACGTTCAGGGATAGCCAATTGATTGCAATGCTCATAGACATCGCGAATATGGTTGATATCTGAAATATCCAATTTCGGGTCGACGCCCTGGGTCAACATGTTAAGCCCCAATGTGACCAAATCCACATTGCCAGTGCGCTCGCCATTGCCAAACAAGGTGCCCTCGACACGATCAGCACCGGCCATCAAACCAAGCTCTGTCGCCGCAATGCCTGTGCCCCGATCATTGTGAGGATGCAGAGAAACTATAATGTTTTCACGATTATCAAGATTGCGGCAAATCCATTCAATCTGATCGGCATGAATGTTTGGCGTCGACATTTCCACCGTCGCCGGCAAGTTCAAGATCAATTTATTCTCTGGCGTTGGCTGGATGATCTCGGTTACTGCATTACAGATTTCAAGCGCGACACCCATCTCCGTACCGGTGAAGCTCTCAGGTGAATATTGGAAGCGATAACCTCCACCTGCCCTGGCCGCCATATCAGAGATCATTTTCGCGGCATCAGTCGCAATTTGCTTGATGCCTTCAACATCCTTGCCAAACACAACGCGGCGCTGCAGTTCCGATGTCGAGTTGTAAAAATGAACGACCGGTCGTTTAGCGCCCTCAAGCGATTCAAAGGTACGTGAGATTAACTCCGGGCGGCATTGCACCAACACTTGCAACGATACGTCATCAGGCACATTGCCCTCTTCCACACACCAGCGCGCAAAGTCAAAATCCGTCTGCGAAGCTGATGGAAATCCAATTTCAATTTCTTTGAATCCCATCTGCAAAAGCAGTGCGAACATCCGGGTTTTACGTTCGTGACCCATCGGCTCAACCAGCGCCTGGTTGCCATCGCGCAAATCTACCGAACACCAGATCGG
>JBCDFK010000079.1:0-7689 GCA_039178065.1 Pseudomonadota bacterium
CTTTTGGACCATTATTTTCACGTGCTAGCACAAGGTCTGGTTTCACCGATAAAACGCCTTCGGGCGACAGCGCCCTAATGTATCCGACGTCAGGCAACTTTTGTGCCTCAGGTGGGAAAACCGACGTAGAATCTCTGCCTACCAACCGATCCTCTTCACCCAGTGCATAGATAATCTCTGTTACAGCGCCGCCGATGGCTAAAACTCTTTGATGCGTCTCACTTTCGGTCGCATTAGCCCCCCTGAGAAATGTAAATAAAAACAGGGTTAGGAATGCCGCTAGACCCAGCAGAGAAATAGTTTTTGGATTGTGACGGCTAAAAATTGGCAGACGAGTATGCATTTGGTGTTTCCATCTCTTTCTGTGGCAGTGACTGAATTTGCTGGTTCCACGCTTCCAAATCTGGTGATTGGTCACCCTCTCGCCGAAAGCCGTTGATCAGCATGATCTGTTCGCCAAACTGATCAAAAAGTTCGACTGAATATATGTCGCCGCGTTTGGCTGGCTTGCGGACAATCCACGCGGTATCAATTTGATCAACTCTCAAATGACAGTGAAATCCTTCATCAAGAACATTTAGCCACGGACCAATTTTCTTGATGTTTTTGACCGGACCACTGTGGATTTGGAGAATCCCAGGGTTGCGAACGAAAACCATTACTGGGAGCGCCATTGTGGAAAGCGCTCCTAAAAGTTGTTCGACGGCTTCAGGTGCCAATCTGGTGGCATAGTCTTTGCCGATGAAGCGAATGGCATCGAGGCGTCCGATCTTCAATCTGCGGAGCATTGGCGCAAAACTGTGTGTATCCTGCAGATCGCTCCACTCGCGATGAAGCCTGGATAGCGAGCTGGCCGGAATGGTTGCGCTGCGTTCTCTATAAGGATCAATGGGCTTAAAGACGCCCGGCATTGGATCGGAAACAACCAACCCATTCATAATCTGGTGCCAAACCGCCATGTCGGTTTGTGGTAGTGCATAGACCTTGTGCACGGCCCTGCCGTGCGTGTCGAAGAACTGAAAGCTGTTCTGTTCGTCGCCATTATTTAGTAGTTTTGAGACATGATAGGCATGCTGCCAGTGCTGCGGAAAAATGCGAAGATCAATTTCGGGGCCGACCAACATTGATGCATGCTTGCTGCTCCTATAATTTTCGTAGACTCCCGTCTTTTCGTGTACAGCGCCGGCATTGCGCGATAGGGCCATAACAGGTCCGGCATCCCTCAGCATGCTGAAAAAGGAATCCAGATTAACGCCTATTTTTGTAACCCCATCGCCGAGCCAAGCTTCAATAAACTCTGCCTCCGAGATACCAAGTTGTTGCGCGAGATCGCGCTCGCGCATTTTCGGATTTTCTTCCCGCGCCAGTTTGATGGTGTTTGAAGCCGTTCTAAGTTGAGCACTCATGTAGTGAACTTCCTACTTATTCAAAATAAGCTTGCCCTGGCGGGTGATTTTTAGTCGGTAGATCGAGCCGCCATGGGCGATACCGATTTCCTTTTCATCATCAAACAACGCTTTTGACTGCAGAATCCGGAGATCCGCCGGCAGCCCATTCTGAGTGGTGCTTTGCGATTGGTGTTCAGCTGAATTGCTTTGATCCATCGATTTTTCTCAATGTTGGCCTGGCTGGCAACGCTTGCTGGGCGAAATTAGTGTTGCAGAATTTAACTTGACTCATTTTGTCAAATTTATGTAAAGGCGGTCTCACATAATATGAGTATTTTTGTCAAGTTATGTCTACTCACAATATTTGACATGGGTGCTCGAGCCGCTAGCCAGCCCGATGCCAGCAAGCAATCCCAAAGAAAAAACGGAGAGTGGGAACTGGTTATGGACCATACAATAACGAAATCAATTAGGTTTGGAGCGGCGCTGGCTTTTTGTGCGTCTACCTCAATTCTTGCAATTAATGCAGCTCATGCGCAGGACGTAGGCGAGCGCGGTGCTACACTGTTGCAAAGGGTAATTCTGGGCGCTGGTCAGGAGAAAATTGCAACTGAAACGCCGCAAGCTGTAACAGTGATAAATCAAGAAGATATCGACACCGAAGTGCCAGAGACTGTGGCCGACATCATCGAAAAAATTCCGGGAGTTAATGCAACAGGAAATCCTGACAACATAATTGGTCAGAACTTCAATATCCGTGGATTTGGCCCGCAGGAAGTGGGGTCGAACCAAGAAGGTCGTGTCCTGGTCAATGTGGACGGCGCAACAAAATATTATGAGTCTTATCGGATGGGCGGCTTCTTCGGAGATTCCGAATTATACAAATCCGTGGAGGTGCTGCGTGGACCCGCATCTGGTACGCTATATGGTACCAGTGTGTTGGGTGGCGTAATAACGTTCACAACCAAAGATGCATCTGACTTTCTGGAAGAAGGTGAGAATGGCGCTTTGAAAGTAAAGCTGACCGGAGACAGCAACCAAGAAGGCTATAAAGCCTCTGCGATCCTAGCGCTGCGCATGAACGACAACGCCGAGTTTCTGGCCAATATCAACTACACGGATTTCAAAAATATTGTTGCTGGCGAAGGTGCTGAGTTGCCGGGCACAGGCAATAGTTTCCCGGCTGGCTTGGTGAAGGGTACGTTCTATTTGGACGATGCCAAGGAGAGCGCAATTCGGTTGAAATATGAAAAAACCGAAGTTGATGGCCAGTCGATTGCCACACCGGGCGGGCTTGGTTTTGCACCAATTATTGTCAATCGCACCGCGTCAGATACTTCATACCTTATCTCATATGAGAACCCGGCCAGCGACAATCCCTGGCTCGATTTGAATGTCAATCTAAGCTACTCAAATCTCTCCAACAAACAAGATACCTTCATTAGAGCTGACTTTGACTACACCTACTATGAGCTAAAAGCAGACAACACATTTGAGTGGATTGGTGACAATTATGAGAACTACCTAACGGTTGGTCTCTCGGGTAAGTATCACGAGCGTCGTCGCGAAGATCTCGATGGAACATCAGTGAGTTCGCATCCAGAGGGCAATGAAAGAAACATTGGTGTATTTGCGCAGAACGAATATGTTTATGATGACACGCTCACAATTATTGGCGGCTTACGCGTTGATTGGAGAGAGCTAGAGCCGGTGGGCAGTACATTGTTCGCATTCGATACAGTCACACCCCGCCCGATATTGCCAGTTTCAGTCTCAGACTTTGCGTTTGCGCCCAAAATAGCCGCAATTTACAAGGTGAATGATTATGTGAACGTATTCGGCTCATACGCCTTTACTCAGCGGATGCCTGGCCTCGATGAGGAGTATGATTGGAATGCGGCCTTTGTTCAAAACAATCTGAAAAAAGAGAGCGCCAATTCTGTTGAAGCTGGAATAAGTGGGACAGTTGACGACGTATTCCAAGGTGGCGATACGGTGTCATACAAAGTCACGGGCTACTATAATCTGATTGATGATCTTGTTGTGCGAGGAGACTCGGGAGCTGGTGAAGCTGATTATATCAATCAGGGCCAAGGTCGAATTTATGGTGTAGAGCTGGAAGCCGCATATGACAGCGAGTACATTTTCGCATCAACCTATGCCTCAGTTATTCGCGGTGACAATCTGTTCACTGACCAGCCACTAACATCGATCGCTCCGGATGAACTCGGGTTCACGATTGGCGCCAAGGTGCCACAACATGATCTGCGTTTTGGTTGGGATGCTCGCATTGTGGCAGCTCAAACACGCGTCCCAACTGGCACAGACACTTCCGATCTTCGTTATCAGGCCTTCAATACGCATGATCTTTGGGCAAGCTGGAGACCGCAGGAAGGCATGTTCAAAAACTTCGAAGCCACAGTGCGCGTCGATAATGTGGGTGATGTTTTGTATCAGGATTATCTGGCGACAGCAGGTCCTGCCAAAGGGCGAACATTTAAGGCAGCGCTAGGATACACGGTCAAATTCTAAGGGGATGGAATTCAGAATGGCAATCAAAAACTACACATTGGTCCTTCATGCTTTTGTGGCTAGTCTTTGCGTTGTCGCGACGGCGGCAATCGCGCAGGGTAGCCCGCCGCCGTCGCTTTCTCTCTCGCTTAACAGCGTTGAGCAGGCTGAACAGAACTGCAGGCTTGTTTTCGTGATCGACAACAAGCTCAATTCAGACATCGAAAAATTTGCACTCGAGGTAGTTTTGTTCACTTTGGATGAGAAGGTCGAACGGTTTGCTCTGTTCGATTTCAATGGAGTTCCAGTCGACAAGATGCGCGTTCGACAGTTTGAGCTGCCAGAGGCTCAGTGCAGTCAATTATCCAAAGTCTTAATCAATGGGTCAGCTGCATGCGACGGTGGTTCCCTAGCAGGCAATGAGTGCTTGGATTATTTAAATCTCAGTAG
Organism: Pseudomonadota bacterium; assembly: GCA_039178065.1. GTDB lineage: Bacteria > Pseudomonadota > Alphaproteobacteria > Rhizobiales > Rhizobiaceae > Ahrensia. The sequence goes on from JBCDFK010000079.1 coordinate 4,350, forward strand.
CAAAACGCGGCTGGAGGTATCGGGTTGATGCCTATTGACTTCTCTATTGAACGCATAACGCAACTAGTTGAGCTAGGCGGCCCCGTAGTCGCCAGTTTGCTACTTATTTCTGTGATCGCGCTGGCCATCATCGTTTTCAAATTTTGCCAATTTGCATTGCTTCGCGTTGGGAAAGGAGAACGAACACTCTCCATCCTCGGCAATAAAACAGCGGTCAAAAACGGATCTGCCATGCGGGATCTACAGGCCATAAAGGGTTATGGCGCGCGATTTGGCGCGCAGGCACTCGTATTTTCGCGTACAGAAATGCAGCCAAACGTCTCCCGCGACGATATTGAAAATGAGTTGAAGCTCTTGGCAGCCATGCAATTCAGCAAGCTCAATTACGGTTTTCGCGCGCTTGATATTATTGCACAGGTGTCACCCCTTATTGGGTTGTTTGGCACTGTTTTGGGCATGATTTCGGCATTCCAAGCGCTGCAACAATCGGGCAATAGTGTTGATCCGTCGGTTTTGGCGGGTGGTATATGGGTTGCATTGTTGACCACCGCGGTGGGCCTTGCGGTGGCGATGCCGACTAGTATTGCCTTGACCTACTTTGAGAGCCGCGTGGACAGGCATCGACTCTCGCTTGAGCGCATTATGGCGCTGGCGCTCAATCCTTTAGCTTCAATAAGCCACGTGCAGGAAAATGCCGCGGAGCGTCAATTGAATGTGGCAAACCATGCAACTTGATGTGCAGATAAACAGAAGACGAAAGATCTCGATGACGTCGCTCATTGATGTCATATTTCTGCTTCTTCTATTTTTTATGCTCAGCTCCACATTTTCTCGATTTTCTGATGTCGAGCTTCAAACATCCGGTGGGCAAAGCCCTAATATTGCACAAGCACCACCACTCTTTGTGAAAATTGATGCGCGTCAAGTTTCACTCAATGGCCAACGCGTTGAGGAGACCGAGCTAGTCGAGGAAATCAAACTCCAACGCGCTCGGCACGACATAAATGCGATGATTGTCTCTGTTGATAATTCAGTCTCGGCGCAAAAATTCATCAACGTACTGACCAGCTTACAAGCTCTGCCAGGCATACGCCTGCAAGTTGTGCATTGAGGTTGCCAATGCAGCTTCCTAGTTCCTCCTATAAACGTCAAAAGCCAGAACCCACGATCGCGCTCATCAATATTGTCTTTTTGATGTTGGTATTCTTTTTGGTCGCTGCACAGGTGGCACCACCACTAAGCCGCGACATCAAGTTGGTCGCGACAAAGGATTTAGAAGCCAAAGAGCCACCTGATGCGCTGGTGGTCATGTCAGATGGGCTGATGACCTATCGCGGTGCATCCATTACGCCCGCCCAATATTTTATAATCAAACAAGAAGAAAACCCCGGTGATCTTGAATCTATTCGGTTGGTGCCCGATCGCGACCTGTCTGCTGTCAAATTAATTGAAATCGGCAACGAGCTTGTTGGCCTCGGCGCTCAAAGAATTTTCCTGGTGACCGAGCGTGGTATTCACAATGGCACCAAATAGACGGACTTTTCAGCTACTAGCTTTTGTGTCGATATTTCTATCGATAACAGCCCATGTTCTTGGCATGGCGGTAACAAGGCAATTGGAAACACCCTCTGAATTTGAGGGCGGTGCACTTGCCGCTGAAACGGCATTGGGAAGCAGTTTTCAGGATCTGGTGAAAGCGGGCAATGAAATTGCGCCTGACGATCCAAATCGGTTACCCATGACCGATGACAACGAGCCACTAGAAGCCAAGGTCGTTTTGGCAATTGCTCATGAGATCGAAGTAGATCCGGCAAAGACCATCGACAACGTACAAGCCATTGAGCCAACACAACCAAGTGAGACGTTAAGGGATCAGGCCAAGCTGTCCTCAGCCGATTCCGTTGCTGCGCCAAAGCAAGCAGCGCACGAAACACAAGTTGAGCGGGTAATCACACCTATAACGGCCGATAGCATTCCGTCACCAATACCACCCGCGATAATCGAACCAGTTCAAAATGTAGAAAACATCGTATCGGTTCAACCAAGTTCCCCAACATCAACGAAGCCAGCAAGCGCGATCGCAGAAACCGAAGTCGCGATGATTATGCCGAGCAAGCCCAGCGAAATACTCAAATCGCTGGATGCCCAGCCACAATTTCCAATTCCACAAGTGCGACCTGAGCGACCCAAGCAAAAAACTGCCGCACCGAAAAAGAAGACCAAGAATGCACCGCCGAAGCAGGTTGCAAAAAAGCCTGCAAAAGGCTCTGAAAACTCCAAAGCGAAGGCCAATGCAAAGGCAGGAAGCCAGTCGGGAAAATTGAAGTCGAAAGAAGCGCACGCTTCTAAAAAATCCAAGCGCAAATCGTCCAAGGCCGGCAACGCAGCAGCTTCAAACTATCCAGGCAAGGTTCACAGGAAGATCGCACGAACCAGCGAAAGAAGGGCCGGTGCTAAAGGAACTGCACGCGTGGGATTCACAGTGACTGCCAATGGAGGAGTCAGTGGTGTCTCAATCATCAGAAGTTCAGGGAACCGCAAAGTTGATAGTGTTGCAATGAGTCAGGTCAAGCGGGCAGCGCCCTTCCCAAAGCCACCCTCGGGAGCTCAACGCCGATTTGTCGTTCCCATAATGGTCAGGAGGTAACATGACAAAGCGACTACCTGCGTGCCAAGCCGAACAACACAAACTTATGTCGCATGAGTGCTGTGGAGACAGCACTGCGATGGGTGTGCTTGAAATTTTTGAAACTAGAAAGACGCACCCGTCCGCCGACAATCGATTTGAAGAGCCAATTGAAAGCAGTGTTGGCAATGAATCCATTCAGAAACCCTCGAAAACTCAAAAGGAGTAAACCGAAATGTATATCGCAATGAACAGATTCGACATCAATGAGGGTCACGAAAGTGCTTTCGAAGATGTGTGGAGAAATAGAGACTCAAGCCTGAAGCAGGTGCCAGGATTTGAGACCTTTCATCTATTGAAGGGACCAAAGAATGAAGAGGCCCGCACCACGCTTTATGCATCCCATACGGTTTGGGCGGACCATGCTTCATTTGTGAATTGGACTAAATCCGATCACTTCCGAAATGCGCACAAGAATGCCGGGCAAAACAAAGGAATGTATGCCGGCCACCCTAATTTTGAAGGCTTTCAGGCTGTGTTGGAGGAATAATCGATATGCCAAACAATCCCAATAGGCAACAAATCGACGATTGCGCGCAACGAGCGCCGCTGAACAGCTACCACTTTTCCGAGGCAGAAAAGAGCGTTCTTTTCATTATGCGGTGTTACTTCCTATCTTACACATCGCCTACGTCTTCATCGTGGGAAAATGGC
>JBCDFK010000080.1:0-7618 GCA_039178065.1 Pseudomonadota bacterium
CAAAACACCCCAATCCTCACACGACCTCACGAACTTCGTGATCAATGTGAGCGGATAAATGGAGTGATGGGCGGTGATTTGGGGGTGCGATTAACGAAGCGATTTCTGTTTCGATCCCGAAAATGGGCAAGAATTCGTCGATGAAGCTCCACATATGAACCATAGTTGATCTAATCGAAATTGCCCCTCATGATGTTACTAGAAAAAGGGAGGTCGATATGCCGGCGAAGAAATATGAAGGTCGTGACATCACAATAACATTTGACATGAAGCGTTGCATCCACGCCCGCAATTGTTTTCTGAAGCTACCCAAAGTGTTCGATCCAGCGCAACGACCATGGGTACAACCTGACAATGCTCCCGCTGAAGAAATCTCTGCAATGGTGCGTACATGTCCATCTGGCGCCTTAGCCTATCAAAGCAAAGGCTCTGGGGAAGAACTGCCCCCAGCAATCAACCGCGTTGCCATTTTAGAAAACGGCCCGATTGCTGTTGCCGGTGACATTGCAGTGGAAGCTGGAGAACCCGAAACACGCACAACGCTTTGTAGGTGCGGTCTATCGAAGAACAAACCCTTTTGTGACTATAGCCATGTTGAAGCTGGCTTCCAGGCAACCGGCGAGCCCAACGCAAAGACGCCAGCCCAAAATGATGAGACAGGTGGTAAAGTTCAGGTCACCCGAATTCCAGATGGCCCGCTAAAAGTTGCTGGCAATGTTGAATTGATAACCGGCACGGGACGCAAAATAGCCGCGCTCCCGCAAGCATTTTTGTGCCGATGCGGCGCATCCAAGAACAAGCCTTTATGTGATGGCAGTCACAAAGAAGTCGGTTTTTCAGATTCGCTTGATAGCTAGGTCAGAGCTCCCTGCCTCATCACATACCATCGAAACAAGCTAGCACGTGATCGGCCACCGCTTCGGAGCAACACCCCGGATTTTCTTTCACTTGCATGCGGATCTGGTAAGTACCTAAAGGCGGTAGGCCATGCTCTTCTTGGTTCAAACGAATCAAGGGTGGCTCGATAAAGGAGCAGGGCATGGGTGCGACCGCCAGATCAGCGGAAATCGCTGCGCGCTGCGCTGTAATTTGCGCACTCATATAAGCAACGCGAAATTCTCGGCCAACTTTGCCCAGCGCATCGACAGCGCCTGCTCGCCATGCACAGCCGCTTTCCCACATGGAGATGGGTAGGGGGTTTCTTTCATAGGCACACCCACCCTTGAGGCCGGCCCAAACAAGACCCTCTTCCAAAACAACGGTCGCACCAGGCTCCATAGGGCGACTATTGCTGGAAGTGTGGATCATCACATCCAACTCGCCGTTCTCAAAACGCTTCTTGAGATTTTCTGAGCCATCCATAATTACATTCACAGCCACATTGGGATGAGTCTCTGCAAAACGCTTCAAAACTTCGGGCAGTATCTTATTGCCATAATCATCGGGCGCGCCGAGACAAACGGTTCCTGCAATTTCAGGCATAATGAAGCGCGCCATCATTTCATTTGAAAGCGCCAGAATGCGCCGCGAATACGAAAGCAGTAATTCACCATCCTGGGTGAGAGTCACCGAACGACTATCGCGTTCGAACACGGAGACACCCAACACATCTTCCAGTTTCTTGATTTGCATAGATACTGCAGACGGTGTTCGAAACACTTTTTGGGCGGCCTTGGAAAAACTTCCGCTTTCTGCAATTGCAACAAATGTTTTCATAACATCGATATCGACGGCTCCAAATGCGGCGGCATTGACCTGTTTTTCAGGTGCATTCATCGAATTTCCAATCATCAACAAAATTGAAAGATAACTTCACATCTATTCGTTTGATTGAAGCATGAATAAAGCGCATTGTCCAGCCAAGCCAACAAAAGGAGCTTGATTATGACGATTATTAGTTCAGATAGAGACGTCGTTGAATTCCGCAGCAGCGGCGTTATCGGGATTGCTTTTGACCGCTTTCTAAAAGCATTTGCGGCAATAATTGATGCACATTGCGTACGGCGCCAACAAAAAATCGACCGCAAGGCATTTATGAACCTCGTGGGAAAAGAAGATTGGATTTACAGCGATATGGGCGTACATCGCGGTGATGTTGAATGGGCCGCAACCCTGCCACTCAATATCAATGCAGCCAAAGAACTCGAAAAAATCCGTGGCCGGAATACCCGTCTTAAATAGGCCACAAAAAACCGCCGCTGAAGTCACCCCCAGCGGCGGTTTGAATAGAATTCTACTTCTAGATTAGTATGGGCAGGATTCGTCGCTCATATAATCGTGCACAACCACTTCACCTGAAATGATCATTGCTTTGGCGTCTTCAACCGCCTTCATCATGTCATCAGAGACTAATGGTTTGTTGTTATCATCCATCGCCAGGTCGACACCGCCCTCAGCCAAGCCAAGAACGTTAAATCCAGTTGTCCAGTCGCCACCTTCTGCGCCATCTTTAAAAGCATTGTAAACCGCCACGTCCACACGCTTCATCATAGATGTCAGAACTTTGCCGGGCTGCAAACCGTTTTGGTTGGAATCAACACCAATCGCCAATTTGCCAGCATCCGCCGCGGCTTGGATAACGCCAACGCCTGTGCCGCCTGCTGCATGATAAACAACATCAGCGCCTTGAGCGATTTGAGCTTTAGTGATTTCGCCACCTTTTACCGGATCATTCCATGCAGCTGGCGTGTCACCAGTCATATTTTCAATAACTTTAGCATCGGCATTGGCAGCCATAACACCGCCTTTATATCCGCATGCAAAGCGGGAAATCAGCGGAATGCCCATGCCGCCAACAAATCCAACGGTACCAGTTTCTGAGGCTTTGGCTGCCATGATACCAGCGAGGTAAGAGCCTTCCTGCTCTTTAAAAACGACCGAGCGCACATTTGGCTGATCGACGACCATATCAATGATAGCAAATTTAGTATCTGGGAATTCCGCAGCTACCGTATCAACAGCCTGTCCAAATGAAAATCCGGCCACCACGATTGGCGAGTTGCCATCTTCCGCAAACTTGCGAAGCGCTTGTTCGCGCTGGGCGTCGTTCTGAATTTCAAATTCCCGGTAACTATTTCCGGTTTCTTCTTTATATTTTTCTGCACCCGTAAATGCAGCTTCGTTAAATGATTTGTCGAACTTGCCACCCAGATCATAAACGATGGCTGGTTCTGCGTGTGCGGAAAATGTTAATGCTGTTGCGGCCAGCAAGCCTAACGCAATGCGCTTCATTCTGATTCACCCTGTAATCTGTTTTTGATTTAGGCCCTACCGATCAGCCCAATTCAGCGGACCAATAAAACCCCTAAGCGGTGGAAACACCCACCTTAAAAAAGAGTGTTGCACGCCATTTTTTGAAAATCACGCAAAAAATGGGCAAAAGTGAACGTAAAGCGAAGTTTACCTACTTCACTTTACGTAAGGTTTTGGGGGTGTCTCAACTTGGCACAGGGCAAGAAACCCCGGTGCCCCGCAAACCACAATATCCATTTGGGTTTTTTGCCAGATATTGCTGATGATAGTCTTCGCCAAAGTAGAAAGCGTCTAGTGGCGCAATCTCGGTGGTTATTTTTGCATGGTGGCCGCCGACCTTAAGTGCTTTTTGATAAGCATCACGACTAGCAGTTACTTCCATCAGCTGATCTTCGGAAGTCGTGTATATGGCGGATCGATATGTAGTGCCAACATCATTTCCCTGCCGCATGCCCTGTGTCGGATCATGCTGCTCCCAAAACGCCTTCAAAATGGCATCTAACGAAACCTTTGCGGGATCGTAAACCACTTTGACAACTTCGGTATGGCCTGTTTTGCCAGTACAAGTCTCTTGATAGGTTGGGTTTTTGGTAAATCCGCCCGCATAACCAACGGCTGTGATATGCACGCCTTCCATCTGCCAGAACACGCGCTCGGCGCCCCAGAAACAACCCATTCCCAAATAGATGGTTTCCGTGCCTTCTGGATGCGGACCACGCATGTTCTCACCATTGACGTAGTGATTGGGCGATAGAGGCAATGGCTCTTCTCGGCCCAAAAGTGCGTCTGATGGCGCAACCATCTCTGATTTTTTACTCAGTAAATTGCTTAAAAACATGTCTCGCTCCTTAATTCGGAGACAAAGCCTAGTTGTCCAGGAAGTAGTCTGAACGCCTACGGCGTTTGTAGCCAATAATGTAAAACAATGCAGCTAGCCCTGCAAATACAACAAATGTGGGAAGATTGAGCAGTGTTGCAAGTACGGGATCGTTCAACAAAGGGTGAGCAGTGGTGCTAAGCCATGTCGAAAAACTGGTTAGTGATTCAGGGAAAAATCGGCCCCAGCTTTTTGCCATAGGCGTCCAGACAAGCTCAGACACGCCAACGGAACGTGTTGCATCAATGATCAGGAACATCACCGACAATGCCAAACAGACGACCGAAATTGTACGAATGATAAAACGAAGCATGCAATATTGCCCAGCGATCTACGGCAGTCGAATGAACCTGTTCACACTATTTAGGTCCGATATCGCTAAATCACAATATGTGGTGGTAGTCTTTAAATTTGTAATTCAGCAATTGAGGCTTGCCCGAAGCCATGCCACACGCTAGTGACAACGCGTTCCAGAAATACTGATTGGAATGGTGAGGTGGCCGAGTGGTTGAAGGCGCACGCCTGGAACGCGTGTAGGCGGGCAACCGTCTCCAGGGTTCGAATCCCTGTCTCACTGCCATTCAATATCACTAAATTATTGATTTTATTTAGATAAAAATACTGCTATGCAATGTATGCCCACTTTCATGTCTACATAGTGCTTTAGCGAAAGCTCATTAACACGGCGGTTGTCAATATTCTGGCATTTTGTCGGCATGCGCCGCTACTCTTTGTCTGACATTGAGGACTACATTTCAGATAACAGGGTAGTGCCTAGCAGTACAGCAAGGCCTCAAAGAACTCGAATGGACAAACAGATCGAAGTGATTGATTTCAGAAAGCCGAGGCAAAAAAAGTAATACTGGTCGCAAATGAAAAGCTGCTATTTACTCCAAAAAATCGCCGCCGTGCTTTACCATCCACTCTGATAACGCTTCATCGGCCTCCGATTGTCGTTCTTGTTCAATGCTCTGGTTTTTGGGGGTTTGATCTGAAGCTGGAATAAACCGCATTTCGCCATTGGGCATAAGGCGCACTTCCATGTTGTACTCTGCAGCTGCTCTTGCCGCGTCTACGATTTCACACTTCAGGAATCTACGCGGTCGGCTCAAAGCTTCGGTTCCCTTATTAGTGGAGTGTATCCCTGCTTGGACCGAGCGGTTGGTTTTTCGGTTTTATTTCGCTCTGCATTCCAAATAACAACTTCAAGTCTTCCATCCTCGAATGTCACGCGATCAATCTTCAAGCCAAAATCAGTCACAGCCTTTAGCAGCCGAGTTACTTCGTCGTGTCTGATACGAGATTTGGAGCGTGGCATTTGACCGTCCGGATTGAAGTGAACGGCAATTCGTAGCAAACGCAAAAGCAGAATTATAGAGGCAACATCGACTGAATTGTTTTCGATCTACGCATTTGAAATCTGGCCGAAATACCCGACAAGTAAAGCCTCAACATCTTTCCTATCTAGCATTGATGGCTCCAAGTGATCTTCAAACCAATCTCTCTTTAGCGTCAATTCAGCCTCTGAGCGACACACGAAAGCCAGAATATCTCGCTCTAGGTTGCAATTTGCGCTGATCAATTCATAGGCCTTGTCATCAGCCACATCGCAAGCCAAAGCTGTTGGGTGCTGTACGAGCAAGAGAGCATCCCCGTCCAAGCGGCGCACCTTCTTTTTATGCTTACAAAACGCAATTTCTGCTTTCTGGAATTCATCAAGAGCGGTTGCTAGCTGTGTTCGCAAATCGGCATGTTTGTCGATCATTGCTGTGAGTTTGTTTCTATCGGTCAGAGCGGTGATTGCTGGCTTTGCCGATACAGCTGCAAGACCGGCGATTGGAAGCGCCTTTATCAAAGTTCTGCGTTTCATTTCGATATTTCCTGCAATGCGCCAAGCCCATGCGTCTCCGGCCAACAATGGTCGCCAAGTTGGGATAGACAATCCTCAAGCTCTACTTGCTCTTCCAGATCATCGTAGGCGGCGCTCAAACTTCCTTGATAGAACCTAGCAGACCACCCGAGCGAATATTCAAGATCGCCGGTACATTCGTCGTCTGGTAGGTCCGCAGTCTCTAGTTCTGGATCGCCGTCAATCGTGTCTAGCACTTGCACCAGTGCCTGAACTGCAATGCTTAGGGCGTAGTGAAGGTCAGCGAGTTGATGCGTGTTCATAATGGTCTCCTAGCTGGCGATGGTAACGTTTTGAGCGGACGGCTTGTCTAGTTTTTTGCCACCCCGTTGCATTGCAACGGGGCTGTCGCCAAGGTTTATGTAGATTTAGTCCGCAAAGCGAAGCACGATTGATGCGATACTTACTGGATCGTCAGCATATTGGGCTTCATACTTCAAACGCATTTGGAGTATGTAATCTCGAGTCTGTTCATTGAGCTCGCGTGCCATAGCTTCTTTTACCAAAACTTCTCGAGAACAAGCCAGTTCACTCATCAAGTCATCAATTAATTCCTCAGCAACAGCCACACAGCGCGGTTGGTTGAGTACGCCCAACAAGCTGTCTTCAGCCGCTTTGAGGGCATCAAAAACACAATTCAGTTGTTCAACAGGCATCTCAATCAGTTTCGAGGCAATAAACTCTGCGTTCACGATATTATAGCGTGCATTTTTCTATATAGAGATATCTAGATCGTTTGGCTTTGATGGATCGCTGTTCCCGAAATTTAAAGTCGAATCGAGATGTGTTTTGCTCCACTGCTTTTGATGGTTAATCATATTCATGACGATATCCTCCCGGTTGGGTTTGCTGTCAGCCATCTAAGACCCCAGCGTTTGTGTTGTGTTTTGAATGATTGCGCGGCGTGAGGCAGGAGTTCGTCGCAATATCGAATACTCAAAGTACTCATGCTCAGATTGAACGCTTGTTGTACGGCACTCACGCACAGCAATCATAGCACTTTTCGAACCCGCTCTGGGCCCGCGATAGACTTTCACACGAACATATTCAATCGACCGAAGGTTTGGCATTTGCTTGCACACTTTCGATATGTTAACTTGAATTTAATTTAAGTTATGTACCGGTAGTTCGTCAACCCATAACTTGAAATAAATTGAGGTTAATATGATTGAACCCAAACAATGCGTGGCTGCGCGCGGACTGTTAGGTTGGAAACAAAAGGACTTATCAGAGGCTATTTCAAGTCTTGGTGGTGAGTTGAGCGTCACAGCAATAACGGCGTTTGAAAAAGGTGGCTCGATTAGGGAAAGCAATGCTTCCTTGATTGTCGCTGCGTTTGAGAATGCGGAGGTTCAGCTCATTCCTGAAAACGGTGGTGGTGCGGGCGTTAGGTTACTTAAGAAGTCAGGGGACATTGATAGTGGTGGCTAGACTGCCGATTAAGGGCTATTTGTCCATTGTCGAAAAACACGACCAGCGCTCTCTTGGGTATTGCTTGTTCAATGTTTCGGCGTGTTCATAGCAAAATTCTTCATCATCATTCATTCCAAAAAATAAGGCCACCTTGTCCCATTTTGTTG
>JBCDFK010000081.1:0-7617 GCA_039178065.1 Pseudomonadota bacterium
AGATCATCGCCGTGTGCGCATGCGCGGGCAGCATTGTTGGCGTGATTTCGCTGACTGGGGACGGGGCTCGGTTCTCTAACCTATTGCTGGGGCTTGCGGAGACATCGCAATTATTGGCCATGTTCTTTGCTATGTGCATCGCCATTTTGCTCGGTATGGGCATGCCTACCACCGCTGCCTATGCGGTAGCGGCATCGGTTGTTGCGCCCGGATTGGTCGATCTTGGAATTCCGCTTCTGACGGCGCATTTCTTTGTCTTCTACTTTGCGGTGGTTTCAGCGATAACGCCCCCGGTGGCGCTGGCGTCCTATGCGGCAGCGGGAATTTCAGGCGCGAACCCGATGGAAACATCGGTCACGTCGTTCCGCATTGGCATATCTGCTTTTATCGTACCGTTCATGTTCTTCTACAATTCTGCTTTGTTGATGGAGGGAAGCACATTTGAAATTGCGCGCGCGTTCTTAACGTCGGTGGTTGGTGTTTATCTATTGTCAGCGGGCATGCAAGGTTGGTTCATCGAACGCCCGGTTGTATGGTTTAACCGTGTCGGTCTTGTGGTCGCGGCGCTTTTCTTGATCGAAGGCGGGCTTACCACTGACCTCATTGGCGCGGGGCTGACAGCGGCCGTGTTCTTTATCCAGCGTGTGGTCAAACCGAGTGAAAATGCGATGCCTGAGGTGAGGGGTGCAGATTAGAAGGTTCGCTATATTGTGGATTTGCTAAGTCGAATTTCTATGGGTTGTTAAAAGGGAACGATTGGCTCGTCCCCTTTTAGTTTGCTGAACTAGCGGCCGAGCGCATCAACAACCAGCTCTGCGGCAGCGGCACCAGAAAATTGCTGTTGGCCCGTAATGAGATTCCCATCACGTACTGCAAATGGCTTGAACACGCTGTTTGTGATGAAATTGGTACCTTCCAGTTTGCTGGCTTCTTCCTCAATCCAAAATGGCTGGATCTTTTGACCTACAAAATCATCTGCGAATTTTTCTTCAGCGTCGGAAAATCCTGTCCACGTTTTTCCGCCCACGAGCAAATCGCCGCTCGATAATTTGGTCTTCAACAAGATACAGGTGCCATGACATACGATGGAGACGATTTTGTTGGCTTCGTAAGCCGACGCCACAAAGGCGTGTAGGCCCGTGTCATCGATCATCGTCACCATGGGTGATTGACCGCCTGCGACAAAAATTGCGTCATAATTGTCTATGCTTACATCAGATATGGATTTAGTACCTTGAAGCATGGCTGCGTGGGTTAGCGATTTTTTGAACCCGAGTGAAAGGATATCGTGCGCAGAATATTGACTGTCATCTTCCGGATCTGAAAACCCATCAGCCACCAGATCACCACCCTTTGGACTGACAATCTCAACTTCGTAACCAGCCTCAGTAAAGGTCCAGTAGGGATGGGTGAGTTCGGCCCACCAGAAACCGACGGGCCAGCCAGTGGTTGGCGATGTGCTGGGATTTGCTATGATCATTAAAATGCGTTTGGTGCCGTATGTGTCGACTGATGCTGACATGGCATAGTTCCTTTAGTTGTGTGTTGAGTTGTGGGGTAGCTCGCATCGGGCGAGCCATCTTTTATGGGTAATATCAAACGCCCGCTTGACGGCTCGACGGATGACAACTGCGACAGGTTCAGTCATGCGTGACTTCCTGAACTGTGAGAGCCCATTGGCGCCCTTTGCCTTGTGCCAGTGCCTGATTAATCCAAACTAGTGCAAGGGGTTCGAGTAGCCTCGCTTTTGTCAGACCGCCGGCGTCGAGCGGATCAAAGCCTAGGTCTAGCAGCAATGAGTGCACTGATGTTTTTGCGTCATCATCGTCGGCAGCCATGAACATTGCCGGTGGATTAGATATCGTGTTTGCCGAGGCAATAATTTCAGCGCCAACCTGATTGAGTGTTTTGACTATGCGTGCTTTTGGCGCCGCGGCAGCTATTTCCTCAGCGCCCGATATTGTATGACCGACCATCAAATCAAAGCGGCCATCGATTCTTCCCAATGGGTTGGTGCAATCAATCACGATGCGACCCGAGAGATCGCCCACTTGAGAGATGATTTCCAAGGCCGCGGCCCAAGGCGTCGCTAAAACGATTACTTCCGATTTGATGTCTTTAGGCGCAACGATTGTAGCGTTCGCTGTGTCGGCTAGTGGTTTGGCTTTCGCAGGATCGCGCGCGCCCAAAACTATATTGTGGCCTTTACTTGCCCAACCGTTCGCCAGCGCACAGCCCACATTGCCTGTTCCGATAATGCCAATTTCCATCTGACCCTCACTTGATCGGTGTCTGGCTCAGTGTTAGTCGACCTTTGAGTTAAATTTAAATGAAATGGGTTCATGTCTGATATTGATGAAATGAAACTCAGGCGGTTGGACTTGACGGTGCTACTGATTTTTCTTGGCTTAATGCGCCATCGGAAAGCGGTTATTGTTGCTGATGAGATGGGTCTAACTCAATCATCAATCAGTCATGCGCTGAAGCGTCTGCGTGATGTTTTCGAGGATCAATTGTTTCTGCGGCAGCCACACGGACTTGAACCTACCACTGCAGCAACATTGCTAGAGCCAGAAATTCGGAAAGCAGTGGAGGGGATCTCTATAGCTTTGGCGGGACCGCCTTCTTTTGATCCAATGAGCGCAACGGGCACCTTTCGAATTGGTGCTTATGACAGTGAACTGGCCACGCTCATTCCTCAATTGCTCAGCGTCATAGATCGATCCGCTCCCAAGTTAAAATTGTCTACACGTGCCGCGAGCCGGAACATTGCTTTAGATCTTATAGAACATCGGCAGCTCGATATGGGGTTGGGATTTTTTTGGGATTTGCCCAATCAGTTTCTGAAAACGCATCTTTACGATGAAACCTATGTGGTGGTTGGCCGAAAAGATCATCCGACATTTGAAAATGGGCTGACGTTGGAAACCTACGCCGAAGCAGAACATCTGCTGGTGTCACCCAAAGGTGATTTGTCTGGTATTGTTGATGAGGCCCTTTATGAACTTGGCCATACGCGCGAGGTACGAGCCGCTGTTCCACAATTTTTCCCAGCCTTGGCATCGCTATCTCAAAGCAATTTGATTGCTACATTGCCAAAGCGTATAGCGGAAAAATTCGCGCCGGGGTTTGGTTTGCAAACCCACATAGCGCCTATTGAAATTCGTTCTTTTGACATCAGCGCAATTATTCATGTGCGCGACGAAAAGAACCCAATGCATGCGTGGATCTTGAAGATGATCGGCATGTGAAACGCTTAGCCTAAGCGCCGGCGGTCGCGCCGTTAATTGTAGCTTCTACGTGATCAACCAGTGCATCAGGCAAGGCCAGGCGGCCAGCAAGCATGTCAAGATAGCCGCGTTCGGCGCGAGTTTGCGGTTGAATGGCAAGTCGCGATGCGGTGTACAGCTCTACGCGTTGCGCTTCAGTTTCTGCAGAAGCAACAAGTTTATCTAAATCGACAGGTTTTGCGAGCTCGGCGCGGATAAAGTTCTGCGCATCTTCATCAATGCCGCTCAATTTTAGCTTTTCGGCAATGCGTGTGCGTTCTTCTTCATCAATATGCCCGTCTGCCCTTGCGGCAGAGATCATAGCTTTAATCAACGAAAGCGTAAATTCATCTTCGCCCTGCGGCGCAGCTTCAAGCGCAAAATCGCTGTCTGATGGTGGCGGAAGAACGCTAATTTCATCATTAGCATCGGTGACTTCAGCGGGCTTATCACCGTTCTTATAGTTTTGGTACGCTTTGTAAGCCAAGCCGCCCACTGCTGCGACTGCACCCAATTGAAGTGCTGAACCCGTGATGGAGCGACCCGTGCTGGTACCCAACAATACTGCTGCAATGGCGCCAGTGGCCAATGGGTTTTCTTTGGCTTTTTGGCCGAGTTGCGAAGCGGTATCTTTTACAGTGCCTTCTGTGCCTGGCACCGATGTGTTGAGCAGGTCATTGAGTAGTTTTTTCGGGTCGAACATCGTTTACTCCCAGTGGTTTCATCATTGATTTGCATGTGGGATTAATGTGGTTAAATTTCAACATTATGGAAATAAAAAGCCGGGCATGCCGGCTTTTCTGGTTCGATAATTATGGGTCGGTATTGGGTGGCTCATTGCCCAAATTGAGCGGTTGATCGTTGAGGTTCAATGCACCGGGCAGACCAAGCCCACCACCATTGCTTTGGCTTTCATTGGAGCCACTTGCACCTTGATTTGGCAGGCCAGCAGGACCGCTATTGTTGAGATTGAGCCCCCCAGGTAGGCTTAAGCCTCCGCCGTTCTGGTTGGGTAGTCCTAGGCCGGGCGGCCCGTTGCCACCCAAACCGGGCAGGCCACCACCATTTTCCTGGCCACCCAAACCGCCACCAAGTCCTGGCAGTTGGATTTCCACTTCGTCAATGTTGAATTGGACAACATCATCTTTGTAGTGGGTCACCAAACGCGGATAGAAAATGACCAACATGATGGCAATGAATTGAATAGCGATGTAGGGCAGCACACCTTTGTAGATTTGTGTGGTCTTGATTCCTTCGATGCGCTCGCCGGTGACCTCATCATCCCAGTCGTTTTTGGGCGAAATAGAGCGCAGATAAAAGAGCGCAAAGCCAAAGGGCGGCGTCAGAAATGACGTCTGCAAGTTGATACCGAGCACAATGCCCAGCCAGATCAGGTCAATGCCGAGCGATTCAGCTGGGCCGACCAGAAGTGGCACTACGATGAAGGCAATCTCAAAGAAATCCAGGAAACAACCAAGCACGAAGACAATGACAGTGACGACAACGAGAAAGCCTGTTTCACCACCTGGTAATGCCAGCAGTAGCTCTTCAATCCAAATATGACCATTAATGCCATAGAAGGTTAGACCGAACACTCGTGCACCGATGAGAATGAACATCACAAATGCGGTGAGTTTTGTGGTTGAATCTAACGCTTCTTTGAGTGTTGTAATTGTTAGACGACGTTTGAATAATGCAAGAACCAATGCACCTGTTGCGCCCATAGCACCGCCTTCGGTCGGCGTTGCGATACCTAGGAAAATGGTTCCCAAAACGAGGAAAATAAGCGCTAAGGGAGGTATCAACACGATCACAACTTGTTCCGCTAATCGCGAGATAATGCCTAGTTTGAATTGGCGATTAATGAGCGAGAACCCTAGGGCCAGCGCCGTTGCGATGGTTGCCGACCAGACAAAGCGGGTTTCATAGCGCAAATCGCTGAATACTATTTCATAAAGCGCAAAATGAATGCCAACGGCTATAGCGATTACTACTAGAAGCGAAGTGACCCCGCCACCAAGCGTTCGCGCTTCGATCGGTAGCGCCGGGACTTTTTTCGGGCTCACAAGTGTGAGGCCAAAAATATACAAGCAATACATGCCCATAATCATCAAAGCGGGCAGCAATGCCCCGACATACATATCGCCAACCGAACGACCTAGCTGGTCTGACATGACAATGAGAACCAGTGATGGCGGCACGATTTGCGCCAAAGTACCAGACGCTGCAATTGTGCCGGTCGCAACGGAACGATCATACCCATATCGCATCATAATTGGCAGTGAGATCAAGCCCATGGCGATAACCGATGCGGCAACGACGCCTGTGGTTGCCCCCAAAAGACCACCCACGATGATGACGGCGAATGCCAGGCCACCGCGCAATGGACCAAATAATTGGCCAATGGTTTCAAGCAGATCCTCAGCCATGCGCGAGCGCTCAAGCACCAATCCCATAAAGGTAAAGAACGGGATGGCAAGCAGCGTGTCGTTCCGCATAATGTCAAAGGTTCGGTTTCCAAGCGATTGTATCAGCGGATAAAACAGACGAATTTCGCTTGAGTAATTAGAGAGCTCAACGCCAATAACGAAGAAAATCAAGCCGCCAGCGGCCAGCGTAAATGCGACTGGATAGCCGATGAGCAACATCGCCATTACGGAGATGAACATGATCGGCGCGAGGTTGTGTGCAATAATCTCAATCATTTGTTTGCCATCCGATCTTCAATATCTGCTGCCGATTCAAACTCTTCGACGGCTGGTGGCAATTCGTGCTGTTGTGTTGGATCGTCGATGATCCCTTTAATGACAGCAATGCGTTTGATGATTTCAGATATCGCCTGCGCGGTAAGCAGAATGAAACAGCACAGTATGAGTAGTTTAGCCGGCCAGATGACTAGTCCACCTGCGTTTAGCGAAATTTCGCCATTGTTGAAGGAATTTATGAAAAACGGCCAGCCAAGATAGACCATCAACAGACAGAAGGGCATTAGAAAGAAAATGTGCCCGAGCAGGTCGATCCAATCTCGTGTGATTTTTTTGAAACCTGATGTGACGATGTCGATGCGCACATGCTCATTTTTTTGTAGTGTGTAAGCGGCTGCTAGAAGAAATACGGCGCCGTAGAGATACCATTGCAATTCAAGCCAAGCATTTGAGGAAATGTCGAACGCTTTGCGAATGATGGCATTACCGGCACTGACTAGGACAGCAACCAAAATCAGCCACGACACTGAGCGGCCAATAAATGCCGTAACGGCATCAATGGCTGATGAGAGCCTTAGAAGTGCGGACATATTCCTCCCCTTTAGATTATGGCTTTTCTCCATAAGCCATACTCCACTTATAAAGACAGTTTTGTGCCTACATGCAAGCAGCCACCTGTGCGTTTGGGTGTGTTTATCTGTAGGCTCATAGCATCAGTTGTATCACCTGACAAGCAACTGGTAAATTTATTTTACCAGTTTGCATGATACTTTGTGTCAAAGTGGTTCAATATGTGAACGCTTGCCTTAAGGAGTTGCAGAATTGTTCGTGATGATGTCTATGTTCGCTTATGAGTGAGAATATTTTTTCCGTACAAGATAAGGTTTGCTTTGTGACAGGAGCGTCGATTGGTCTAGGTGCCCATATCGCGCGATTGTTGCTTGAAAAAGGCGCGCAGGTAGCTGGGGTTGGATTAGAAGAACCTGATTGGGACTGCGCGCAATTCGGAGAGAATTTTCATTTCGTCCGTTGTGATGTCCGTGATGAAAAGACGATTGTTGATCTGCTGGAAGATGTGCATGGCCGATTTGGCGCGATCGATGTGGTTGTGAATAATGCGGGTGTTTCATGCGTTGAAAAATCCAAGAATTTTTCAACTGAAAACCTACGTGAGATATTGGATGTCAACGTTGTTGCAGCTGGCTTGGTCGCTTCGGTTTGCGCCAAGCAAATGCGTAAGAAGGATAAGGGCGGATCTATCATCAATGTCACTTCGGTTTTGGCAAGCTCATCAATAGCTGGGCTTTCAGCCTATTCTGCAACTAAGGCGGCGTTGACACAGCTCTCATCCGGGATGGCCTCAGAATGGGCGCGCTTTGGCATTCGCGTGAACAATTTGGCGCCGGGTTGGTTTCCTACCGGTATGACAAATACCTATATCGAGCAGGGTTTAGGGCATTTATTAAAGTCCCGCGTACCGATGGCACGTCTTGGTAATCCAGCGGAGTTGGATGGTGCTGTTTTGCTTCTCGCGAGCGATGCGTCTCGCTATATGACCGGCTCAACCGTAACTGTTGATGGTGGGTTTTCGCTCATCAATTGAATATACTGATGCAAATGCATCTTTCATCACGCCGCAGGCC
>JBCDFK010000082.1:0-7590 GCA_039178065.1 Pseudomonadota bacterium
CGTTGGTTTTACGAACCGACATTGCCAATGTGTATGGCACACCTTTGCCAGAGGCTTTGTTTTCGGAAGTCATTGATAGTCCGGTTGAGCAAGGCCTGCGCCTTGATGCGGCCTGTGTTGTTGTGAACCTTCTAAGCTTGCCCAACGAACCTGAAGTTTATCGCCAGTGCATCCGCAATATCAATGGTTTGAAGCACGCTTGCGATCTTGCTTCCATGCCGCTCATGATTGAGCCACTGGTGATGCAGGATAATTCTAAAGGCGGCTATATGGTTGATGGTGATTTGGAAAAGATATTGCCGTTAGTCCGACAGGCCGTTGAGCTGGGTGCAGATATCATCAAAGCTGACCCTTGCACGGATGTTTCTCAATACCACAAGGTAATTGAAATCGCGCAGGGTATCCCGGTCCTTGTACGCGGCGGCGGCAAGGTTTCAGATGAAGAAATCCTGAACCGCACCAAGGAATTGATGTTGCAGGGCGCTCGAGGCATTGTCTACGGTAGGAATGTTATCCATCATACCAATCCTGGCGGAATGACGCGTGCGCTTATGGCGATTGTGCATGATGATGCATCGGCAGAAGACGCTTTGGCGATGGTAAGTTAACTCATGAAAACTATTCGTTTTGGTATCATTGGTTGCGGATTAATGGGGCGCGAATTTGCCTCTGCCGCTGCCCGATGGTTACATCTTTCAGATAGCCGTGCGCGTCCTGAAATCATTGGTGTTTGCGATAAAAACGAGGCTCTCATGGGTTGGTTTACCGACCATTTGCCAAGCGTGACCCAGACCACTACGGACTTCATGGAGCTGCTCGCGAACCCGGAAATTGATGCGATTTATTGCGCGGTACCACACAACTTGCATGCGGATTTGTACCCACCGATTTTGGCTGCGGGCAAGCATCTATTGGGTGAGAAGCCATTTGGAATGGATGCTGCGCAAAATGCCGCGATTGCAAAGGCGGTTTCAAATCATCCTGATGTTTTGGTTCGATGCTCTTCTGAAATGCCTTATTTCCCTGGCGCGCAACGGGTGATTGAATTCATAAAATCAGGAGCCGTCGGTGACATTTTGGAGGTCGAGTCTGCTTTTCTTCATTCGTCAGATATCAATCCCGACAAAGTAATCAACTGGAAGCGAATGATTGATGTAAATGGCGAATATGGATGTATGGGCGATTTGGGCATGCATGTGTGCCATGTGCCGCTGCGGATGGGATGGCGACCCAAAAATGTGCATGCATCACTGGTTAATCGTGTTGAAATGCGTCCCGATGGGAATGGCAATAAGGTCGCTTGCGAAACCTGGGACAACGCCACAATTACCGGCCGTGTCACTACAGAAGATCAGGACTTTCCTTTAGTACTCAAAACATGGCGGATCGCACCGGGCGAATCCAATACGTGGTCGATCCGTGTGCTGGGCATGAAGGGATCCGCGTATTTCACAACCAAGAACCCGCGCCAATGGCAATTTATGAATTATGAAGCAGGTGGCGCGCAGACATGGCAGGTTGAAGATCTGGGTTATCAGTCATTGTTTCCGGCCATTACCGGAGCGATATTTGAATTTGGTTTTGCCGACGCAATTCAACAAATGTGGGCGGCTTTCATGGACGAATTGGCAGGTGGCGATGCGCGGGGATTCCATTGTGCAACACCTGAGGAGGCGCGAGACCATCATGCCATTTTGAGTGCCGCGCTTGAATCCGGAAAGTCCGGCGAAGTGAAGAAAGTGGAATACGGATAATGAAAAGATCGGCAATCAACCAAAGCTTGCGGGAGGCCGAAGCGACCCTAGTTGAGCATCGCTGGGCACTGCCGGCATGGGCTGGATGGACATTAGCCGATCATGTTTCCAATGCGTCACATAGTGCGTGGCTCCGCGAACGCCAACTTGGTTGGGATGTAACCGATTTTGGTAACGGCGAGTTCAAGAATCGTGGTCTAGCATTGTTCTGCGTTCGCAATGGCGCGCAGGGTCCGAATGAACGGCCCTATGCGGAGAAGCTGTTATTTGTCGGCGTTGACCAAGAAACACCTTTTCACGCGCACAAGCAAAAGCTTGAAGACATAATGGTTAGAGGCGGTGGGACACTATGCATGGAGTTTTCTAAAGAGGGAGCCGTGCTTGATGTGCAAGATATGACGGTTCGGATTGATGGTGCAGAGGCACCACTTTACGACGAGGTCCACAGGTTGACGGCTGGCCAAAGTATTACGGTACCGCGCGGTGTTCAGCATCGCTTTTGGGGCGAAGGCTCACCAGTTTTCGCAGCTGAAGTGAGCGAGTGTAATGATGATTTGACGGATAATTACTTTCTCGAACCGCTTGGCCGGTTCAGTGAAATTGATGAAGATGAGCCGGCTTATCGTTTATTGTGGAATGAGCTCCCCGGATGAACCAGCGAAGCGGTATTGTTTGTGCAGGCAATTGGATCGTTGACATTGTTCACGACATTCCAGCTTGGCCAAACAAGTCCGACCTTGTGGTAATTGCGCAGGAAAGTGTGGGGATTGGCGGCGGCGCTGCCAATGTGGCGCTCAACCTTGCTGAGCTGAATGTGAGCTATCCAATTGTGCCAGTTGGTCTCTTGGGTGGTGATGAACATGGGCAAACAGTTTTTCGAATTTGCCGCGATGCAGGATTGCCCGTTGATGGTTTGGTTTCACTCGCTGGCGTTAGTACGGCCCATACTCATGTCATGAATGTGCCCGGCGACAGTCGAACGTTTTTCTATTGTCCTGGAGCGAATGATCATTTGGGGCCAGATTCAATATCAATGGAAAGCATCGCAAGCGCGTCGCCTAAACTGTTTTACCTTGGCTATCTCAATTTATTGCCGTTGCTGGATAAGGTTGAAATCGATGGCATTTCTGGCGCCGCTCAAGTCTTAAAAAGAGCGCGCCATGCCGGCATGATAACCTGCGTCGACTTGGTTTCGTCGCAAAGCGATTCATATCAGCAAACGGTGTTTGCAACGCTACCGGAAATTGATTGGCTTCTTTTAAACGAAGTAGAGGCAGCACGCGCTACGAGTATTTCTATTGCCAACGAAACTGATCGTGATGGCATGGCTAAAGCCGCAGAAGCATTATTGGACGGCGGTGTTCACGAGGGCTGCGTATTGCATTCCCCGCAGTTGTCGCTCTGGAAAACACGGCGGGAAGAAATTTGGACGCCGGTACAACCTATTCCCAGCTCAGAGATCATCAGTGCTGTTGGAGCAGGCGATGCTTTTGCCTCCGGAGTACTTCACGGTCTGCATGAAGATTGGTCGCCGGAAAAAAGCGTCGACCTCGGCAATGCCTTGGCCGCTGCTTGTTTACGAGCACCTACCGCGACAGGTGGGACGCTTAAACTTGCCGAGTTCGAGCAGGGCTAGCTTCCTGATGGAACCGGTGCTTCTGGGTCAACGAGTTGCTTTGACTTGAGCTCTGACCAGAATTCGCCTGGGATGTCTGTGTTTTTCCATTCAATAATTTGTGCAAGTTCACTGGCATCGCGCGGTCCGGGGATTACCGATGCAACAACATCGTTCGCGAGTGGGAATTGCAGCGCTGCAGCGGGTAAAGGCACTGAATATGCGTCCGCCACCGCACCCAATTGGCGCACTTTATCGACGACTTCAACCGGGGCTTTAGCGTAGTTCCACATTTCGCGACCCACAAGAACACCTGAATTGAAAGGCCCGCCACAGATGATGGAAGTACCAGCTTCTTTACATGCGGGGAACAGGGAACTAAGTGGCGTCTGTTCTAACAGCGTGTAACGACCAGCCAATAAAAACGCATCCCAATTGCCAATGCCAAGTGCATCCATGCACACTTGGTTTTCGTTGACCCCCAGCCCGATTGCTTTGACTTGGCCAGAGCTGCGCAACTCGTCCATTGCGCGGTATCCGCCTTCGGCCAAGTCTTTGAAGTGTCGAGCGTTATCCTCGCCATGTTGGAACACGCCAATATCATGCGCCAATAATATGTCTATTCGATCGAGGCCGAGGCGTTGCAGACTATCTTCAAAAGCGCGCATCACGCCGTCATATCCATAGTCATAAACCACATTGAAAGGCAGTGGCTCCCACATGCCCATTTCATTTGGGTTTTCAACCGCGCCCGGCTTCAATAGGCGTCCAACTTTATCGGACAGAACATAGTCTGTGTGGCGCAACAGGTCACCAACCACACGTTCAGATCGACCAAATCCGTACCACGGGGCCGTATCAAAATATCCGATTCCTGCTGCTTTTGCGCTATCGATCAGTTCAGCTGCTTGTCGGTAGTCAAGTTCGGCGAAGTTGCCACCAAGCGGTGCACAACCCAATCCGAGCGAGTCTATCATCAGTTCCGTCCGTCCAACGCGACGCTTTTCCATTCAGCTAGTCCTTGATTGTCTGAGATATGTTTTAAAAATTTCGACCTAAACACCACGTCTGAGTCGTCGTGCCTTCATTGCTTCGTCAGCCTCAGGCGAGCCATCATGAAAGGACCCAAACCATTTGTCCAAAGGAACCATCCCGTCCGCATAGTTCACTTCAAAGTATCTGTGGTGCAGATAATGCGCATAGTAGGATGTGTCCATTGATGCTTCTTCCCCCAATACAACGCGGTCAAATCCAGTGTGCCCTTGAGCAGGCGCAACGCCCAATCTTGATGCCAAGTTGATCATGTGAATTGGATGAGCGGGCACAATGAAGAATATCAAAATGGATGAGAAATAGATCAAATGCTCGATGGGGTGCATTGACAGTCCCGACCACGGACCGGGATTAATGTTTCTGTGGTGGAGTTTGTGCGCGATCTTATACAGCGGCGGCCAATGCAGCGAGCGGTGGGCGAAGTAGAAGCCAACTTCATGTACAAAGGGCACGAGAAAAAACAGCGCAAAGAACCCAATTGGATTTTCTGAGGGGCTGATCATGCTGGCATAGCCATTGGCGTAGGCCCATAGCATTAGCACTTCATAGGCGGTCCAGATTGGCACGCCACTGGCCAAAGTCCAAAACATGTTGTCATAAGTTTGATTGTTGAAGGTGAAGGCCGTGGATTCTTCGGCCGGCCATTCGCGATTGTATTTGAATGCGGTGTTTTGCTTGCGCCAGATGTACAACCATAAATGCCATGATCCATAAACGCAGATGGCTAAAGCGTAGTTGCGCAGCAGTATCAATCCAGCCCAGCTGAATGAGAATGTCTCAAAATTCTCTAAGGGAGGTGTGAGATAAAACCAAATTGCAATTGCAGCGATTGCATAGGGCACATTCCAGGGAAACAGATAGCCTGGAAAACCAAAGAACCATTTAAGAAATCTCTTTGGTTGAGGTGGCCAAGCAAAGGCTGGGCCGTAACTTATGCGGTCGTTTGGCTTCCAATATCCGCGCGAATCTTCGGTGCCAAAGTTTGAATCATCCATCGTTCCCCCCGTGATGCTTTGGGATCAGGCCATGGGTGTTACCTGAGCGCATCCTAAGATCGGACTATTTTTTGATAGGATACACGTCCAAATCTGGAATTCAAATCGAATGCTGGTCCATTACCATCGTTGCGGCGCCGACCAATCCGGAATCATCGCCCAGCTTGGACTGCACAATCGCAACATCATTGAACGGTTCCATGGCTTGAGCCTGGATCACGGCTCGAATGCCAGGTTCAAGCATTTCGAAGTTTTTCGATATGCCGCCTCCTATGATGACGCGCTCTGGGCTGAACAGATGGAGGAGCGAGGTGATGCCCTGTCCGAGATATCTAGCCTCTTCTTTGACGAGCGAAACACAAATTTCATCGCCCGCACCTGCACCTTTGAAAACATCAATAGCATCAACGACACCGTCTTTTGCAATCGTTCTGAGGTAGTTCGATTGTTGAAGGCGACTAGGGTCAGATGCGCGTTTAGCCAAAGCCGTGCCGGATGCGAATGCTTCAAAGCACCCCGTTGCCCCGCAGCCGCACTGAGGTCCTTGTTGCGCTATTTGCATGTGCCCGATATGTGCCGCCATGCCCTTGCGTCCGTGAAGCAATCGATCATCAACAACGACGCCTCCGCCAATGCCAGTGCTGACGGTCATATAGACGAGATTTTGAATGTTGCGCCCTGCGCCATGACGCCACTCGCCCAACGTTGCAGCAATTGCGTCATTCTCGATACTCACTGGCATACCAAAAATTTGAACCAGTTCTGCTCGGATCGGAAAGTTGTCCCATCCTGGCAAGGTGGGGATGCCAAGTGTGATACCGGCAATTGTATCCACAGGACCTGCGGTCGATAGCCCGATGCCGAGGATATCGCCTTTGTCTATTCCATCGGTTATCTGGGCAACCAGTGTTTGAATCTGATGCAGAATGCCCGCAGGGCCGCCGGAAACGTCTGTAGGCAATGCCGATCGTTTCAGTAATGTATCATTTTTGAAAAGAGCTGCCCGAAGTTGGGTTCCGCCCAGATCAATGGCTATGGCGAACGCGCTCTTTGAAGTCATGTTAGCTCGATGCCGCAAGGCCATGAACCCAATTCATGCGCTCGGCCAGATTGTCTGCGCCAAACGCCAATGAACCCATGACGATTGTGTCGGTGCCGGATCGTCGCAAACCCGGAACGGTGTGTTCCCGAATTCCGCCATCTGCGGCAAGCAAAATGCGACGGTCTTTCGGACCATTATCGATCATGGAACGCGCGGTCTTTAGCCGGGCTTCAGCAGCCTCATCAAGGCCAACGCCTTTGATGCCCATTTTGGTGCCCAATAGAGTTAGAATTTCTATGCGATCGAGCCATGCAGAGCAGGCCTCAATTTTTGTATGTAGTTGCAGAACAACACCCGCTGCGATGCCCTTTGATAAAATGCGGTCCAAGCCTTCATCCAGATTGGCATTTTCAGCGTGGACAGAAATGATGTCAGCGCCTGCTTCCGCAAACTGGTCGATTTGATCGATCAGTATGTTGTCTTCAACCATGAGATGGACGTGAATTAGCTTGTTTGTAAGCGGTCGGATCTGAGCCATCAAATCTGGAAACAAAAGCAATGCCGGAGAAAACTGTCCATCAGAGACGTCCGCATGATAGATATCAACAAACTCATCTACGCGACGTATGTCGTCAGCTATTCGAGCTAAATCCGCTGACCAGAGTGAAAATTCAGCAAGCAGTCGGTCTTTGGGAAGCTCGGCAATCTTTTGTGGTGAAACCGACATTATTCCATCTCCTGAAGGAAGTGACGCAGCGCAGATTGAATTTCTGCCTGATATTGCATGGGATTGCTAGTTTTGGACGTGATCTCAACAAATTGCGCCTTCGGTATTAAGTCGGCTAACTCATGTGCCATTTCAAGCGGATGGATGAAGTCGTGCGCCGTACCGATCACGAGGGTGCGTATGTTTAGGCTTTCAATTTCATTGAGGCTTACTCCCGGGCCATCACTTGCAATCGCTGCTAGCAAAGCCTGCGTCTCGTTTTGTGGGGTTCGGCCGAAAAATCCAAGTAGCGAAGCAAGGTTGTCCGGCGCCTCGCGTTTAAGCTGGCTGGCAGTGTGCGATTGTTCAAAACGCTTTTTTGCTTCGGTCGGTTCATACTCTTCTAGTAATCGAGCTACCTCAAG
>JBCDFK010000083.1:0-7580 GCA_039178065.1 Pseudomonadota bacterium
AAAATCATCAGCACCGTCGTATTTTCATTGTAGAGCCGCCACTTACCGGAAGTAATAATGTTTTTGTCGTTTGCAAATACACGCACAGATTTCGCCAAAAACCCATGAAAACCGGACATTGCCAATACAAGAAAAAACTTCAGTAAGAACCATATCTCAATAAATGCATCTGTTTGGAAAGCTAATGCCAATCCAAATACCCATGCGATAATCATTGCCGGCGTCATAATGAGCTTAAGAAGCCGTTTTTCCATCAATTTGAATGTAGCAGATTGATCCGAACCAATCTCAGAATCTGCGTGATAGACAAACAGACGAGGCAAGTAAACCAAGCCTGCCATCCACGATATTACAGCTATCAAGTGAAACGCTTTCAGCCAAGAATACAAATCACCTAGTTCCAATAACCAGACAATCGCCGCCAATACGATAAAGCACGCTAAAGCGATGTAGGCCCTCAAACCCGCATTCTTGGAAGAATTGGTTGGTACATCGTTCACGCCTAAATTTCTCCCCGCACATATCGCACCAAATTGTCCATGTCAGCGGGGTTCGCATCAGGCGTGATACCGTGACCCAAATTAAATACCAGCGGACCACCGCCCAAAGCCTCCATAATCCGATCAACACCTTCCTTGATAGCTGATTTGCCCGCGACAACACGCAATGGATCTAGATTGCCTTGCACTGGACCTTCCTTTTGAAGATCAACTGCAAAGGAAAGCGGTACTGTCCAATCTAGCGCAACCATATCGACGCCAGTTTTTTGCATGTACCCCTGATAAAACTGACCGGCACCCTTCGGAAAACCTATAATTTTCGCTCCCGGCCGTGCAGCTCTAACCTTTTCAACAATCCGCTTTACTGGACGAATGCAATTTTGTTCAAATGCAAATTCATCCAAAACACCAGACCAACTATCAAATATTTTCACTGCGTCAGCACCAGCATCGAGTTGTGCAACCAAATATTCCGCAGACGCATCAGCTAAAATGTCGAGTAGTTTTGAAAGCGCTTTAGGCTGTTGATACATAAATAAGCGGGAAGGCGCCTGGTCAGGCGTGCCACGCCCAGCAATCATATAGGTCGCCACCGTCCACGGTGCTCCGCAAAACCCAAATAAAGCAGTGTCTGCAGATAAATCATCGCGCAATCTTCCAATTGCCTCAAAAACCGGCGTCAAATGTTCCAAAACACGATCGCTTGATAGCTCATCAATCTGCGTTTCAGTGATCGGCGTCATGCGAGGCCCTTCACCCGTTACAAAATGAACATCTCGGCCCAATGCATCTGGCATTACCAAAATATCTGAAAATAAAATTGCTGCATCAAATCCATAACGCCTAATCGGCTGCATCGTAGCCTCGACTGCCATGTCAGGCGTGTAGCAAAAGTCCAAAAAGCTTTTGGCACTTTTTCTCAGCTCTCTATATTCCGGTAAGTATCGTCCGGCTTGGCGCATAACCCAAATGGGAGGAGGGGAGTGAGTCTTACCCTCTATGACATCGATGATTTTGGGTTGGGGCATTAGTTTATTCACACTCTTCTGTGCTCTTTAAAGAAGAAATTTATTTCTAAAAAAATGATATTTTTACGAGTCTGTGATTAGCAAGGAAAACCGCTTATCCAAAAATCTTCCACAATAAAAGTTCTCGGAATATCTTTATACACAAGCTTGGAAAACAAGTAGAAGACAATTTGACGCTCTCATTTTAAATCGAAAAAACAGAGACTTATAACTAACACCCGGAAACCTGTTTGTGATAAAAACAGTGATAAACCTGTTCATATATTTTTTATTCAAACCCCTGTTCGCGCAGGCGTTTATACATGTGAAATAGGAAAACTTCCTCTTTGGTCACAGCGAATCGAATGTGTAGTTGCAGTTTGTTTGTTTACACACAGATTCGTCCACACCCTGCCACATGTCGCTCGATCCTAGAACGAGCTTGAGCCGTTTGCAGCAAAGCACTAGACATGAAGCTCCGATCTACACATCGCACCATCAGGACTGCAAATGACTTTGGTTTTGGCATCTACGAGCCCCTTCAGGGCAATGTTGTTGAAAAACGCAGGATTGGATTTCGTCTCTAGCACACCAGACGTCGATGAGCGCGCAGTCGAGGCGCCGTTGGCCAATAGCGGCGCAACACCAGCTGATGTTGCGGAAATTTTAGCCGAAGCTAAAGCGATCGACGTTTCAGAACGTCACCCGGGCCTGCTAACAATTGGTGGAGACCAAACACTTTCGTTGGATGATCAGCAATTTCACAAGCCAAAAGACATGGAAGATGCACGTCGGCATTTATTGACCCTTAGCGGCAAGACACATCAGCTTAACAGCGCCGTTGTTTTTGCGCGCGATGGTCAAACCATTTGGCGTCATGTGGAGGTCGCGCACATGCATATGCGGGATCTATCTCCAAAATTCATCGGACGTCATTTGGCGAGCGTTGGCGACATCGCGCTTAAAAGTGTGGGCGCCTATCAGCTTGAAGGAGAAGGTATCCAATTGTTCAACAAAATCGATGGTGATTACTTCACAATCGTAGGCCTTCCGCTCATACCTATGTTGAAAAAACTGCGCGAGTTGGACGAAATTGATGGCTGACAAATTAAAGGCCTTTGTCTGCGGCCATCCTATCAAACATTCAAAATCACCGGCAATCCACAATTATTGGCTCAATCAATATGGACTCAACGGAAGTTATGAGCGCATCGATATCACTCCTGAAAACTTGGCAACATTCTTGGGCGAACTGAAAAGCAATGGCTTTGCCGGTGGCAATGCAACCATTCCGCACAAGGAGGCGGTATTTAATTATGTGACGCGAAAAGAAGCAGCGGCGGAAGCCATCGGTGCAGCAAACACACTTTGGTTTGAGGGCGACAGTCTGGTCGCTGGCAATACCGACGCTTATGGTTTTGCAGCCAATCTTGATGATCAAATCCCGCAATGGCGAGATGCCAACCGAGCCATGGTCTTTGGGGCAGGTGGCGCCAGCAGGGCCATTATATATGCACTGTTAGAAGCGGGAGTTGAACATGTTGATTTGGTCAACCGAACCCTCAAACGTGCCGAAACGCTTGCCGAAGATTTTGGCCCAAAAGTGCACGCTATGAATTGGGAAACCGCTGCCAAGGCGATTTCACACGCTGATTTATTTGTAAACTCAACGTCCTTGGGAATGGAAGGACAGCCAGAGTTTCCAGCCATCCTCAATCAAGCGCGCGACGACGCGCTTGCTGCAGACATTGTTTATATTCCGCTCGAAACACCATTTTTACGCCTAGCGAAAAAACAAGGCCTAAAAACTTCCGACGGATTGGGCATGCTGCTTCATCAGGCTGTTCCAGGGTTTGAGAAGTGGTTTGGCATACGGCCGGTGGTGGATGATGGGTTGCGGCAGCATGTTTTGGCTAAAATCAATGAAGATAGTGCGCCATGATCATCCTCGGCTTAACCGGTTCTATCGGAATGGGAAAATCTACAACGGCAAAAATGTTCGCCGATGCTGGTGTGCCAGTTTACGACGCAGATGCTGCCGTCCACACGCTTTATAAGGAAGGCCCATTGGTGGATGCCATTGAAGCAGCTTTTCCAGGCACCACCGATCAAAATGGAGTGGACCGAAAGAAATTAGGCAGGGCGGTGCTGGGTAACCAAGAAAAAATACAACGGTTGGAAAATTTGGTTCATCCAGCGGTCCGAACGCTGGAGCAGAACTTTGTAGCGCTACACAGATCGGCAAATGAGAAACTTATTGTGTTGGATATTCCGCTTCTATTCGAGACAGAAGGTGATGCGCGCGTTGATAAAATTGTCATGGTCACAGCACCCTATTCGGTTCAACAAGAACGTGTTTTGTCGCGTCCAGGTATGACAAAAGACCAATTTGAAAAAATTCTAGCAAGACAGACCCCCGATGCAGCAAAGCGTGAACGCGCGGATTTTATCATCGATACATCCAAGGGGTTGGACAGCGCGCGCAATGCGGTTGCGGAAATTATTGAGAATCTAACAGGCTAACGAAATGTTCTTGATGACCGCCACACCGTCTTGCCTTCCAAGTTCTGAAGAACGACTATTGGCCAAAGAGAGTGGCAGATGCGCGAAATAATCTTCGATACAGAAACGACAGGGCTCGACAACCGTTCAGACCGGATAATTGAGATCGGAGCGGTTGAGCTCGAAAACAGGTTTCCAACAGGCCGAAATTTTCACGTATTTATAAACCCGCAGGGCAAGAAAGTTCATCCAGATGCGCTAAACGTGCATGGTATTACTGATGAGTCGCTTTTGGATAAGCCGGTATTTGCCGAAATAATTGATGATTGGATCAAGTTTACCGCAGGCGCAAAACTAATCGCTCACAACGCTAAATTTGATGTCGGTTTTTTCAACGCAGAGTTTGAGCGCTTAGGTTTTCCGCCCATCGATGATGATAGTGTCATTGATAGTTTGAGTTTAGCGCGCAGACGCCATCCCATGGGCCCCAATTCGCTCGACGCACTTTGTAAGCGATATGGCATAGATAACTCAAAGCGCGAAAAGCACGGAGCATTGCTAGACAGCGAGCTTCTTGCCGAGGTCTATATCGAACTTATTGGCGGTAAGCAGGCTGCTCTTACACTGGAAAGCGCTCAGGATGCTGGGGCCGATTCCGCGGCAGATGATGTAATGAACCATGCGGTGCGAGCGCGATCCACCAAATTGCCAAGCCCGCTCGGAAAAGCAGACCGTGAAGCACATAAGGCGATGATTGCAAAAATTGGTGAAAAATCGCTTTGGCTTCAGCGCTAAACAAAAAGCCCGCACGAGGCGGGCCTTCTGAGCCATCTTTAGTCTTTAATTTGTAACTTTTGCTTTTGCCTGTTCTTCAGCGACACGCTGTTGGAACATTTTTCCGAAATCAATTGGGTCGATCATCAATGGTGGGAAGCCGCCATTGCGCGTACACTCAGCAACGATCTGACGGGCAAATGGGAACAGCAAACGAGGGCATTCAACAAATACCAACGGCATAACGTGTTCTTGCGGGAAGCCGGTAATGCGGAACACACCACCATAAACAAGCTCAACATTGAAAAGAACATCGTCGCCGTCTTTAGCGATAGCGCTTAGAGTAACATTGACATCATAGTCGGTCTCAGCGAGCGGATTAGCAGTCACGTTCACATTGATATTGATAGCCGGAGCCTTCTCTCGTGGACGCAAAGACAACGGAGCGCCTGGGCTCTCAAATGAAAGGTCTTTGACATATTGCGTCAACACATTGAGTTGTGGCGCTTCGCCATTACCCGTTGCTGTAGCGCCTGCGCCAGCCGCATCGTCCGCAGGTTTCTTTTCGGTATCCTTAGCCATGTATTAAGCCTGTGTGAATTTGTGTTAAAATCTTTTTTCAGCATATCTTTGCTAAATCGGTTCGTCGGTTACCATGCCCACCGAGAACTGACAAGCAGACGAATAGTACAGTTTGGTCATTTATCATTTTTGATTTTTATCATCCGACCACGGACTGTTGGGATCTGGTGCTCGTTGAAAGTCCTCGTCGTCCAAATCAATCGTCGGCCCACCGGTGGGATTTTGGGGCCCAGAATTTGAAAACGGCTCCTGTCCGTTGAGATTTACGACCTTGAACCGACCTTTTAGTACGCGCCAAGCGGCGTCCCGGAGAGGCGGCACAAAGAGCAAAAATCCGCAGCTATCGGTGACAAATCCGGGCGTTAGAAGCAGCACACCTGCGATCATGATCATTAGACCATGCACTAGTTCGCGCGCAGGCACTTTGCCGGAATTCATGTCTGCTTGAATTTTAGCAAGCAATCCAAACCCTTGGATACGTAGCAAGATAGAGCCGATGATGGCTGTGACGACAATAAGAGCCAGTGTGTAAAAAACGCCAATTTCTCCGCCGATCACCACAAAAGCGGCAATTTCAAGTAGTGGAATAATAAGCAATAGAAACGGTATCAACGAAAAGGGCATGGATTCTCCATCTAGAATAGCTCTATGTAGCAAGAATATAGGGATTCGTCATAGGGTTTGAATGATCGTGACGCGCGTTCTATATCAAATGGATAAAGATTATTCCGGGTCGCACCCCAGATAGGTAAATTATGGAAAGCTCGAATCTCGTAACTCTCGTTTTTGTCGTAGCAGCTGTCTTTGTGTTTTTGCAGCTCCGCAGCGTATTGGGCAAACGGACCGGACACCAGCAGCGGCCGCCATTCGATCCGACCGCAAAACCGGCGGAATCGCCTGAATCTGATAAAGACAATGATAATGTCATAACCCTACCAGGAGTCGGGAAAGCTCAAGAGGATCCGTATAAAAACATTGATGCGATCGCCAAGCCGCGTACGAAAATCAATCGCGGCTTGAGAAAAATCAAGGATGCGGCGCCAATTTTTGATCCGAAAGAATTCACCAAGGGCGCAGGCATGGCTTATGAGATGATTGTGATGGCGTTTGCCGATGGTGATCGCAAGACACTCAAAAACCTGCTGGCAAAAGATGTTTACGATGGGTTTTCGGCAGCTTTAGACGAGCGCGCAGAGAGCGGCGAAGTCGTTCAAACCAACTTTGTCGGCATTGAAGACATTACGATTACTGGCGCAGAACTTCGAGACCATGATGCCCACGTGACCGTATCTGTCGTGAGCCAGCTTATTTCTGCAACCCGAGATAAAGCCGGTGATGTAATCGATGGTGATCCGGAAGCTGTTGTTGAAGTGAGCGATGTGTGGACGTTTGCGCGCGATGTGCGTCAGAATGATCCCAACTGGAAACTGGTCGCAACGGAATCCGACGACTGATTGTTAGAGCAATCATATGTGGACTTTGCGCTCAATCGAATTCGGTGATCTGCCGGGTTGGGCGGATGACGATCATTTTTCAGCGCTTAGTGCATTTGCACTGCAGGCTTTAAAACCATCGGATGAGTCTTATCGGCACGGCGCCCTAGGCGTCGCTCCGGACAGCTTTACGAAATTAGTCAAATTGGCAGATGATAAATCTGCAAGAAAAGCGCCTCGTCGGTTTTTCGAGCAAAACTTCACTCCCTTTGCACTAACTAACAATGAGGGGCGCTTAGGCCAAGTCACTGCATTTTACGAGCCGGCAGTAGATGCACAAATCGAGCGGGGCGGAGAATTCCAAACCCCATTGCTGCGTCGCCCAGATGATCTGCTCCCCTTAGATAGTAGTAATCGCCCCAAGGGGATTGATGATACCTACCGCTTTGGCCGCAAACGCGATGATGGCTCCATTGGGACTTATTTTGATCGATCACAGATTAATGCTGGCGCTCTTGGAGCCCGCGCCTCTGCGATTGCATATGTTAAAGATCCCATCGAGGCCTTCTTCATACACATCCAAGGCGCAGCGCGACTTAAACTCGCCGATGGTTCCATAATTCGTATTACCTACGATGGCAAAAGTGGACACCCCTTTACTCCGATTGGTAAACTCCTCATACAACGAGGGGAAATTAATGCGGGCGACATTTCGATGCAATCAATCAAGGCATGGCTCGGCGCCCATCCCGATAGGGCAATGGCGCTGATGGAAGAAAATC
>JBCDFK010000084.1:0-7461 GCA_039178065.1 Pseudomonadota bacterium
CCGATCTTGGTCGGCACGACATCGATCGAAAAATCTGAGATGTTGTCGCAGATGTTGAAGGACACGAAATACCTTAGCAAACTAAAAGCGTCATTAGAGGGACGCTTGGCGGAGATCAAAGAGGGCAAAGAAGTTGAATTTGCCAACTATTTGAAAGAAGCGATTTCCAACCTGGAAGCGGCTGTGAAAAATGGCGGCGTTGTTCATGAA
The DNA here is from genome assembly GCA_039178065.1 of Pseudomonadota bacterium. Classification (GTDB taxonomy): domain Bacteria; phylum Pseudomonadota; class Alphaproteobacteria; order Rhizobiales; family Rhizobiaceae; genus Ahrensia. The sequence goes on from JBCDFK010000084.1 coordinate 211, forward strand.
GTGCTCAATGCACGCCAACACGAACGCGAAGCCTTTATTGTTGCGCAGGCAGGTGTGCCGGGCGCCGTAACAATTGCCACCAATATGGCCGGTCGCGGAACCGATATTAAGCTGGGCGGCAATTTGGAGATGCGTGTCGCTCAAGAGTTGGGTGAAGAAACCGACGCTAAAAAAATTGCGGAGAGAACCGCAAAAATTGAAGCGGAAATCGAAGTTCTGAAAAAGGAAGCGCTCGATGCGGGCGGTTTGTATGTTCTGGCGACTGAGCGCCATGAAAGCAGACGAATTGACAATCAGCTGCGCGGTCGCTCCGGTCGACAAGGCGATCCGGGTCGCTCGAAATTCTATCTTTCTTTGCAAGATGATTTGATGCGGATTTTTGGGTCAGAACGAATGGATGGCATGCTGACCAAGCTTGGCATGAGGGAAGGTGAAGCGATTGTTCACCCATGGATCAATAAAGCGCTCGAGAAAGCTCAAAAGAAAGTCGAGGGCCGTAACTTCGACATCCGTAAAAATCTTTTGAAATATGATGACGTGATGAACGATCAGCGAAAAGTGATCTTCGAACAACGCCTTGAAATTATGGATGGTGAGGATCTCACTGAAACCGCCACCGAAATGCGCCACGATGTCATTGAAAGCCTAGTCTATCAGCATATTCCCGAAAAGGCTTATGCGGAGCAATGGGACATTGACGGCTTAAAGCAGGGTGTTCTGGAACAATTGAATATCGATGCGCCTGTCGATGAATGGGCGGCTGAAGAAGGTATTGCCGAAGATGACATGCTTGAGCGCTTGCGCACGATCGCAGATGATCTGGCGGCACAGCGGGCTGAGCGTTTTGGTCCGGAGCTTATGGCATATGTCGAAAAGTCGTTGATTTTGCAAACAATTGATGAGCTTTGGCGTGAGCATTTGGTTGCTCTTGAGCATCTGCGCTCGGTTGTCGGTTTCCGCGGCTATGCACAACGCGACCCATTGCAGGAATATAAACAAGAAGCATTTGAACTCTTTCAAGCCATGCTCGCAAATCTACGTGTGTCAGTAACATCAAAATTGATGCGGGTAGAAATTGTTCGCGAAGCGGCTGATGCACCAGAACCAGATTTACCTGAAATGCAAGCATCACATGTTGATGGTACCACGGGCGAAAATGATGTTGGCGAAGGTGGAAGGCTGACCGGTGGAGGCGTTGCTGCGGCCGCTGCGCTTACGTCAGCTGCTGGCTACGTACCGCCGGAAGATCGTGATCCGAATAACCCAGAAACGTGGGGTAAAGTGGGTCGAAATGAAGCCTGTCCATGCGGGTCCGGTAAGAAGTTCAAACACTGCCATGGCTCATTCAGTTAAAAATACTCAGTGTCGATGCGGTGTCGTTGAATATACCCAACCAAGCGGTCCCTAGGGGTTGCTTGAGTGGATGTGTCAGATCCGATTTCTCCACTTAATGTTCAACATCTTAGCTGTCGTTAAACTGCCGTTCACCATAGTTTGTAGCTTTTTGAAACCCAACCGTTTCTTAAAACAAATTGTGTAGCCTTGGAGCGTACTGGTTCTATGGGTGAATTATTTTGCGATTTTCTGCGCTACAAACGGCTGAACAATGGTTCTCAGCACCTCTTTTTGAGCGTGTGCGACCATTCGCCGAACGTATTGATAGTGGTTTAACGGGCAAGGATGATGCTTCAAAGGCACAACGGACCTCCCTAATAGCATTCTTCATCCGCGTTCTAAGTGCAGTTATTGCGTTTTTGAGCCAAGTTATACTGGCGAGACTGATGGGGCCGTTCGAATATGGTGTCTTCGTTCTTGTATGGGTTGCGATGGTCATTATCGGTGGTTTGGCTCCGTTGGGATTCCAAACGGCCATCATTCGTTTCCTGCCGCAGTATTACGAACAAAACGACTTTCCGCGAATTCGCGGAATGTTGGTTTCGAGTCGCATTTTTGTATTGTTGTTTTCTTCTTTGGTTGCAGTTCTAACCGTTGGCGTCGTCTACTTTGGTGCTGAATGGTTCGAGAGTTACTTGATTCTTCCGTTCATTGTTGGCGCGATTGCACTGCCGATGATTGCATTTGGTGACATGCTGGATGGGACCGCACGCGCTCAGGGTTGGCCGGTTCGAGCGCTGGGACCTACATATATTCTTCGTCCTTTGCTAATATTGGCATTTTTGGTCGTCGCTTGGGCGCTTGGCTATTCGATTGACGGCGTTACTGCGCTGCTTTGCGCGGTTGCTGCTACCTATATTACCTCAGTGATTCAGTTTTTTATTATAGATAGAAACCTCGATTTAGAGATTTCGGGCGGATCGCGCACGATTGAATTGGGATATTGGTTGCGCGTTGCATTTCCCATTTTTCTGGTTGAGGGCTTCTTCTTTTTATTGGTGAATGCGGACATATTGATGGTTGGTTTGCTGATGACGCCAGCCGATGTTGGCGTCTACTATGCAACAGCCAAAACTATCGCTGTCGCACATTTTGTGTTCTTTGCGGTAAAAGCCGGCGTTGCAAACTTATTTGCCGCACGTATTTATGATGCAGATCAGTCTGCGCTTCGCGACCTCGCCCAAAGGTCTGCCGTTTGGAGTTTTTGGCCTACGTTGTTCGTGAGTGTCGCTATTGTACTCGCTGGTCCGCTATTACTAGCACTATTTGGCGAAACATTTACCGATGGTTATCCGTTGATGTTTATTATGGTCGCGGGAGTAGTTCTACGTTCATCAATTGGACCTGCCGAAAGCCTTCTAAATATGTCTGGAAATCAAAACATATGCGCCGCAGTATATGGCATTGTGCTGGTCACCAATATTGCGTTGAATTTTGCTCTCATTCCCCTTTTTGGCCTTTATGGAGCGGCCTGGGCAACAACAATTGCCACATTGCTCGAAACGTTGGCGCTTTACTATGTCGTTCGTAGCCGTTTGGGAGTCTCAATGTTTGTTTTCATAAAAACAAAAGATGAGGTCGAGCAGTAATGTCAGCGATACCTCTCATTGACGAACAGGTGGCCGAGCAAGATGATTTCATCTCGCTGGGTGCACTGACCTCTAATTTGCCCGCAGATAGACCAGAATTTAGCCGTCTATCTAAAGGCGAACGTCGATTTCGCGTTTTTCCGGCCCATGCCGGTTTCGAGATATTGCCTACAATCGATCGCGTTGCTGATTATTGCGTTGAACCCAATATCTTTTTCGCTCCGCGTTTTTGCGTGCCTGCGATGCCGCGCCTTGATGATCGTCAGGTGCGATTGATGGTCTTGCAAGACAGCGATGATCAGCACTCAGAAACGCGTTTCTTGATGCCGTTCACGGTCGAGAAGCCCGGATTCTCAGTAGGACCCGATATTGTACGGGCTTGGTCGAACCATTACGGCCCGTTTGGTGTACCGCTGATTGAGCGCCGAGAGGCGAGCCAAATTATTGAGGACCTGCTTGGTACGATTGCGATGCCGAGCGTAAACTTGCCAAAAATAATTGCGTTTCCCGATATTGCAGCAAATAGCCCGGTTATCTCGCTCATTCGAGCGATCGCGCTTTCCAATGGTTTACCAATGGCGATGACCAAACCGACAGAGCGACCCGTGTTGAATGCTACAAAGGATGTGGAGCATTACTTTCGGGACGGATTGGGCGGTCATCATAGACGCGATGTTGGGCGTTTGTGGCGAAAGCTAGAACGCCAGGGAACGTTGCGCTACGATATCGCACGTAGTGTCGACGATATTCGTGCTCAGATGGAAGAGTTTCTCTTGCTTGAAAACGCTGGCTGGAAGGGACGACAACGCACGTCCTTGGCTGCAGATCGGTATCGCGCAGCTTTTGCCCGCGAAGCAATTAATTCCTTGGCGGAAGTTGATAAATGCCGGATCCATACGATCACACTTGACGATAAAGTAATTGCATCCCTCATTGTCTTCGTAGACGGAAGTAATGCTTGGACTTGGAAAACGACATTTGATGAGGAATATAGACCCTATTCTCCCGGCAAACTCTTGATGGTGTGCGCCACCGAGGCAATTTTGGATGACCCAAACATTCAATTTGCCGATAGTTGCGCACCAGAAGGACATTCGATGATGGGACATTTATGGCAGGAACGTCGTGAAATCACTACGCTTGTTGTGGGATTAGATATCACCAAGGATCGGGAAGTTCGCCAAGCCGCAGCTCAGATGGATCTTTATACCTCAACAAAAGAGACGGCCAAGAAAGTTCAGACTCAACTTAAAACTTTGATCAAGAAGTTCTAATCACTCCCTGAAGTGCCGTCGAATTACTTTGCCGGATTCTGTAAGCGGTACATTACCAACAAAATTTATTGCGCGCGGGTATTCATGCGCAGAGAGCCTACTTTTGACGTAAGTTCGAATTTCTACTTCTAGATCACGCGACTCTTTGTAACCTTCAGCTAACATAATATTTGCGGTCACAATTTCTGTGCGTACTGGGTCTGCTTTTCCTACTACAGCGGCGAGTTCAACAGCGGGGTGTGCGGTGAGGCAGTCTTCAATTTCTGAAGGACCTATTCTATATCCAGCAGACGTTATCACATCATCATTCCGCCCCAGAAAATGGAAATATCCATCTTCGTTACGACTGCCGCGATCGCCGGTAAGCATCCAATCGCCAATGAATTTGTCTTTGGTTGCGTGGAAATCATTCCAATATTCCAAGAACATAACGGGGTTTGGTTGGCGAATAGCGATTTCTCCAACTTGGTCTGCTTCAAGTGCGTTTCCGTTTGCATCGATTATTGCAACTTCATGCCCCGGTACCTGTTTACCCATAGAGCCCGCCTTAAACACGTCCAACTCATGACATGCGCTAATAATGGCATTGCATTCGGTTTGCCCGTAAAATTCATTGATCTTTAAACCGAGATTGGTTTTTGCCCAAAGTAGTGTTTGAGCTCCCAGCGCTTCACCTGCCGTTCCCATTGTTCGTAAGTTCAAACTAACTGAATTCTCGAGTGCAGATTGCATGAGTTTAATCGCAGTTGCGGGCATGAAGACGTTGCGAATTCCTGCCTTTTTGATCAGATTGACTGCCCAATCAGGGTCAAATTTAGGCGCGCGAGCAGCAATGACCGTTACGCCAAAATAGAGTGCTGGTAGGAGTGCATTGAGCAAACCGCCAGCCCATGCCCAATCAGATGGGGTCCAAAATTTATCGCCATCTTGCGGCATGAAACCTTGGGCCATTTGAATGCCGGGTAAATGTCCTAGCAGTACGCGGTGCCCGTGTAGTGCACCCTTTGGCTGTCCGGTTGTACCCGACGTAAAAAGCATCATTGCTGGATCGTCGGGCGATGTATTTGCAACTGGAAATTTTGCGGAGGCATTGGTAAGCAATTCTTCAAATTGCATTGCCTTTTCAACCGATGCATCGACTGCAACCACGTGCTTCAGGTCTGGCAATGCATCTATGATTTCTGACAATCGGCTGGTACCGGTGAGATCGCCAATGAATGCAACTGCACCGGCTACATTTAAGCGATGCAAGAGAGCTTCTGGTCCAAATTGCATGGCAAGCGGCACGACAATGGCGCCCAATTTGTAGACAGCTAGATGAGCAACCACGGCCTCGTGGCACTGTGGCAGCATTATCGCAACACGGTCTCCTCGTTTTATCCCTAGACCCGAAAGCGCGGCGGCAAACCGGGTTGAACGTTCCGCTAACGCACCAAATGAAATCATGACCGGCTTGTCGCTGGAATAATCAATTATCGCAGGATTATTGGGCGCTTTTGATGCGGGTGCATCTGCGCAGGCATACCCAATGTTGAATTGGGCTGGGATGTGCCATTTGAAGCGATCGGTTAAATCAGCGAAAGACGTTGGGCTGTCCGGTAGCATTAATACTGTTTCTCTGCATTGGACCGGAGTCCGGATTGCTTGGCCTAGAACCAACTGGCTTCTGATATCATCGTGTTGCTGACTAGAACAAGCTGAAAAACAGCTGTTGCGTGATGTGCCAAGGCTTGGCAAGCTTAAATTGAATTTAGGCGCAAAAATTGAAAGACATTGTTTTGCTGTAGGGGGAGGTCAATATGCTCAAGGGAATTCATCCAGCGTTGAATGGGGATGTGCTCAAAGCGCTCTGTGCGATGGGGCATGGCGATGTTTTGGTGTTGGTTGATAGCAATTTTCCAGCAGATTCCGTTGCGCGACAAACCCAGCTTGGCGCGCCTTTGACGATGGAGAACATAACGGCGACCGCTGCGATGGCTGCCATATTGTCTGTATTTCCGCTTGATACGCCACTTCAACCGTCCGTTGGCCGTATGGAAGTTATTGGCAGTCCAGAGGAAATTCCGCCTATTCAGCAAGAAGCCCAAGCGATCATTGACATTAATGAAGGTCAATCTGCACCGATGTACTCCGTCGAGCGGATGGCGTTTTATGAAGAAGCAAAGAAAGCCTATTGCGTAATCGCAACCGGCGAAGACCGCTTTTATGGATGCTTTTTAATGACAAAGGGAGTGATACCGCCTGCGGACGCAAGTGGATAATGTCGATACGCTCGCGATTATTGCACTCATAAAATTCGACCCAGCCATTCTAGCCAAAAAGCACCTTTTTGTGCCCTCTAGCAAAGAAAGCAAGCTAAACATGAACAAGATATCGATTGCAAAACTTGAAGAACTTGAAGACCGAAAGCCGGCCTACGCATTGGTTGGTCAAGTTGACCTCGTTGTTGTTCGGTTTGATGAGTCGGTCTCTGTTTTTTATGGCCGTTGCCTGCACCGCGGTGCCTTGATGGCTGACGGATTTGTTGATGGGAGCGACAATTTAATCTGCGGTGTCCACAACTGGGATTACAAGCTTGATAGCGGAGTCTCGGAGTATAACAACTCGGAAGCACTGCCGAAGTTTCAAAGCTGGGTTCAAGATGGCGAAGTCTTTGTAGACGAAGATGAAATTAATGATTGGGGATTTGCAAATCCGCAGCCATACAAGCGTGACCAATATCTTGGTCTGTATGCCGACACCAGCCATGGAACTGACGCTGAACCTTACAATCGGCTAATTCAAATCTATTCAAAGGACGGCCTGTCAAAAACGGGGCATCACGGCATTCTTGAATCGATGGGTGTACCGCGCATTCAGTTGCCTGATTGGGATGACATCCAAATCCTCACGGCTCAATTGCACAAGCCACCGCTACTGGATGAAGATGCGGTGGGCACCGAGGTTGTCATAGGGCCCAATGCACAAAAACCACTCAAAAGATCGGAAGAGCA
>JBCDFK010000085.1:0-7412 GCA_039178065.1 Pseudomonadota bacterium
CATCATCTTCAGATATGCGGCGCTTCCATTGAACCTTTAGTGGCATACACGTTGCAGACATCTCTTAGCCCGCAATTTCTGGCCAGGCATTGATAAGCGCCATGGAAACACCGGCCCGTTTTGCCAAAACGGGATCAAGAATTTTACTTATCAGCCCTGATGCAGCTTTTGCCATGCGCTTTTCTTTTCAACTTCACAATTGGTTTGGCCAGAAATTTCTTTCTGTCGATAAGTGTTGCGTAGGTATCAACTTTGGCGTTCGCTATTCTATATGTCTGCCTTGTGATCAAAGCTTGTTTGCAGCAATAGCGTAGCAGTTTGAAAATGTGAAATGGAAGTCGTGTCTGAATTATCAACTGCATTGCTTAAGTGGTACGACAAGCACGCACGACAATTGCCGTGGCGCGTGTCGCCTCAAGACCGCGCAAAGGGCATCAGGCCCGACCCCTATCGCGTTTGGCTATCTGAAATCATGCTGCAGCAGACAACGGTTGCGACCGTCAAAGACTATTTTCTCAAATTCGTAAGCCAGTGGCCCAATGTTAAGGCGTTGGCTAATGCGAGTGAAGATGATGTTTTGCGCGCATGGGCAGGGCTGGGTTACTATTCTCGCGCCAGAAACTTGAAGAAGTGTGCGGATATTATCGTGAGGGATCATGGTGGCGCATTTCCCGCAGATTTGGCAGGGCTCCGTGCCCTGCCTGGCATAGGCGATTACACTTCAGCGGCCATCGCTTCTATCGCATTTGACATCGACGCTGCTGTGATGGACGGCAATGTGGAACGCGTGTTCTCCCGGCTTTTTGCCATAGATACGCCCCTTCCCGCCGCCAAACCGGAAATCAAAGCAAAAGTTGCAGCCAATTTGGACAAGCAGCGGCCGGGCGATTTTGCCCAGGCGACAATGGATCTGGGCGCGACGATTTGTTCACCTAAAAAGCCTGCATGCATGCACTGCCCGTTGCGCAGCCAATGCAACGCACTGACGACAATTGATCCAGAAACGCTGCCTATCAAAGCTCCTAAGAAAGCGCGGCCTCAACGGGTTGGTGCTGCTTTTGTTGCTGTTTCTCCAGTAGGATCCATCATCGTCGAGAAACGCCCACCAACTGGGCTTTTGGCATCCATGACACAAGTTCCAACCACTCAATGGAATTCTCGCATTGATGGAGATACGAGCGCTGAAGCAGCGCCTTTTTCGGCGCACTGGGAGCGCTGCGGAAGCGTTACACACCTCTTCACACATTTCGAATTAACGCTCACTGTTTGGCGCGCCAATAATGTTGAAGCCAAGGGTGACGACCAAAGATGGGTACCAATTGACCAGGCAAAAGACGAAGCATTTCCTACTGTTATGAAAAAGGCAATTGAATGCGCGATTCCCGACATTTTCAAAGCCAGGAGCAAAATCCATTAAATGACTGAAATTAAGCATATCGTTTTCGACATCGGGCACATTCTTATACACTATGACCCAATCACTCCCTTTTTGCGGCTAATTCCCGATGACGAAAAACGCGCATTCTTTTTTGATAATATCTGCACAAGCGCCTGGAATATCGAGCAGGATCGCGGCCGGAGTTGGGAAGATGCGGAAGCGCTCAAAATTGCGGAATATCCTGATTGGGAACATGAAATCCGTGCATTTCGAGAGAACTGGCACGAGATGGTACCGCATGCGATGGATGAACGCGTTGCAGTTTTTCTGCGCCTGCAAGATGAAGGTCGCGATGTCACTTTGCTAACTAATTTTGCGTCCGACACATTTCGGCAAGCGCAAGGCATGTATCCGTTTTTGAAGACCGGGCGCGGCGTTACTGTTTCTGGCGATGTGAAACTGATTAAACCAGACGCCGAAATCTACGATTTACACACCAAAGCGTTTGATCTCGATCCTGCAACAACCCTGTTCATTGACGATAGTGTACCCAACATAAATGCGTGTATTGAATTTGGTTGGCACGGCCTTCATTTGCCGCATGGGGAGGACTTGGAGCCTCGATTGGCGGCATTCAAATTCTGCTGAAACGAAAAAACGCCTCGGTATCGAACGAGGCGTTTTCTCAAGGAGCTTGGAAAGCAGTACTGGAGGCCAAGCTAACTATATTCAGTGTTATATGCTCATTTGCGCCATCTCATCGCGCACGATTTGGCGCAAATTATCGAGCGGTTGGAGCTTTTTGGATTTGTCACATTCAAAGTGCCAGAACGTCCAACCATTGCAGGCATCCAACCCTTGCACTGTTGCACCTGTTTTATGAATAGAAGCTTGAACACCGTCATAGGAAAGCGAACCATCGGCTTGAACCGTCGCATTCCAGCGGCGTTTTGTGTCCATAACGCTGGTGCCCGGCTTGATAAGGCCTGCATCGAGCAGTGCCGAAAATGCGACCCGAGGCTGAGCTCGTTTGCTGGTAACGATTTTCAAATCATGCGCCGGCAACTCTTCAACTGCCGCGATGCGAGCTGTAGCTGCATCTATATAGTCTTGTTCTCGCTCAAGCCCGATAAATTGACGACCTAGTCTTTTGGCCACTGCGCCCGTTGTGCCTGTACCGAAAAATGGATCTAGAATAACATCGCCGGGTTTGGACGAACTCATTAGAATGCGCGCCAACAATGCCTCAGGCTTTTGCGTCGGGTGGACTTTATTGCCGTCTTCGCCCTTTAAACGTTCGCTACCATTGCAAATTGGAAACAACCAATCAGAGCGCATTTGAACATCATCATTGGCGGCCTTCATGCTCTCGTAATTAAACGTATAGCCTTTGGCTTCTTGATCTTTTGATGCCCAGATCATTGTCTCATGTGCATTTGCAAATCTGCGTCCACGAAAATTCGGCATCGGATTTGTTTTCCGCCAGATCACATCGTTCAAAATCCAAAAGCCAAGATCTTGCATCTTCGCGCCAACGCGGAAAATGTTGTGATAAGAACCGATCACCCAAATCGTACCATTGGGCTTAAGTACGCGGCGCGCTGCTAATAGCCATGCGCGTGTGAATGCGTCATATGCTTCAAATGAAGCGAACTGATCCCAATGATCGTCAACTGCATCCACTTTGGATTGATCCGGGCGCTGGAGGTCACCTTGCAGCTGAAGATTATAGGGGGGGTCGGCGAATATAACGTCGACCGAATTGTCGGGGAGCTTTTCCATGCCGGTCACGCAGTCACCCTTAATGATCGAGTTCAAAAATGGAGTGACTGATGCAGAGGCGGGCTGCGATTTTGCAGCAGTGTTGGCCGGTGAAGTGGCCAGGTGTACGCGAGACATGAAGCACCTGATTAGAAAATTAGAACAGGCACTTATGGTTACTCATTACAGTAAATGTATAATGAACGAACATGGTTAATGGGAATTAATTTTCATCGCCTTGGCAATCGGACTAGACAGATGTGCGATTTTAATTTTCTATGATGCAGTGCAGCAAATTGAATCACCTGCCGTGCCGAATGGGAGTTCTATTTGAAATCGAACCGTACACATCAGATGCCCCAACCATTGCAGGAAGGTTTGGGCCGACTGGTCGAGTTTATTTATCCAGACGAAGATCTGCAAAAACTTCTCGATCGGATTACCACGGCGTTTTGGCCTGATCAGCTATCTCCGCGCCCCATCACCCGTATCGCAGACAATGATCTGTGGTCTGAGAAAGACAATTATCTAATCACCTATGGCGGCACCATTATTGATGGAGAGCACAAGCCTCTTGATCTGTTGCGTGATTTTGCGACCAAGTACCTGTCCGATACGATAACCGGCATTCATATATTGCCCTATTTTCCATACACATCAGATGATGGATTTGCAGTCACCGACTATTGCGAGGTCAACAGCACCTTAGGGGCTTGGGAAGACATCGAACGGATCAGCTCAGAATTCAAACTAATGTCAGATCTAGTACTCAATCATTGCTCTAGCCAGAGCAAATGGTTCAGTGAGTATCTGCAGGGTCATGCACCCTATGACAATTTTTTCTTCGAGGCTTCGCCGGACGACGATCTAAGCGAAGTTGTTCGCCCACGCGCATTAGAACTGTTGCGACGCGTTGACACCGCCAATGGTCCTAAACATGTTTGGTGTACTTTCAGCCATGACCAAGTGGATTTTGATTTCCGCAATCCGGAGGTCTTAATCGAATTCATCAAGATCATGCGCTTGCATATCAACAAGGGCGTGCGGACCATTCGTCTGGATGCAGTTGCATTTGTTTGGAAAGTGATCGGTACCAATTGCATCCACCTCGATCAAACCCACGCTATTGTAAAACTAATGCGCCTGTTATGTGATTATTGCGAGGAACCGGTTATCCTGATCACAGAAACTAATGTGCCGAAGACCGAGAATCTGAGCTATTTCGGCAATCGCAATGAAGCTCACATGGTCTATAATTTCTCATTGCCGCCATTGCTGGTTCAAGCCTTGCTGAAAGGCACATCAAAACACCTCAATGCCTGGCAAATGAGTATGCCGCCCGCGCAAATGGGTTGCGCATATTTCAATTTCACGGCCTCACATGATGGAATTGGTCTACGGCCCGCGGAGGGCGTCATTCCGAGCGAAGATCTGGAAGAAATGATCGCAACAGTTCAAAGCTTCGGCGGACGCCTATCGATGCGGACCCTACCAGATGGAACCCAAAAAGCTTATGAGCTGAACACATCACTTTTTGATGCAATGAAAGGCACCATTGAGGGTGAGGACAATCTTCAAATGGAGCGGTTCCTCTGCAACCAAACTGTTGCGATGGGACTGGAGGGCGTGCCGGCATTCTATATTCATTCCTTGCTTTCCACACACAACGACCAGGAGGGTGTGGAGCAATTGGGACATAATCGCGCGATCAACCGCAAACGTTTGGACTATGGGGAATTGTGTGGTGAGCTTGATGATAGCGGAAACGAGCGCGCTCAGTTGTTTGAGGAGCTTAAACGGCGCATCAAGCTGCGGTCGCTGCAATCGGCATTTCATCCCAATGCCACCCAGTTCACACTGCAACTTGGCGATAGGGTATTTGGTTTTTGGCGTCAGAGTATCGATCGCTCTCAGAGTATATTTGCACTTTCCAATGTCACAAAAGACGAGGTTGCAATCCCTAGCATCTCGCTCAATTTAATCGATGGCGACAATTGGACCGATTTGCTCAACGGCGATGCCATATCGCCGGCAGATGGTGATGTTGTTTTAGCACCTTATCAAACGCGATGGATTAGCAATCGGACGGATCGCGGGCATGGTTGATAGCGGATTGATTATCTTTTCCGACTTGGACGGCACATTGCTTGATCACCACGACTACAGCCACGCCGCCGCCCTTCCCGCACTTGAAGTCCTCCGCCGCAATAATATCCCTCTCGTTCTTGCATCGAGTAAAACACCATCTGAGATGGCTCCGCTACGCGCCGAATTTGGCTTTAGTCATTGCCCAGCCATTGTCGAAAACGGCGCTGGCGTGTTAGCGGCCAATGCACCCGATATTGCCTCATCGGGAAGTTATGAAAAGCTACTAACCCAACTCGAAGATTTGCCCAAAGCGCTGCGCATGCATTTCGTCGGCTTCTCTCAGATGACCGTTGCGGAAATTGCAACCAGTACCGGGCTTTCTCATGAAGGAGCGGTGCGCGCGAAAGAGCGATGTTTCTCGGAACCAGGTACATGGCATGGTGATGATGCGCAGCTAAAGACATTTCTGGCAGTGCTTTCAGAGCAAGACATTTTTGCGAAACAAGGCGGTAGATTTCTCACAATTTCCTTTGGCGGTAGTAAAGCGGCTCGCATGGCCGAAATTATCACAATGATGCAGGATGAGACCGGCAAGAAGCCTGTAAGCATTGCCTTGGGTGATGCGCCAAATGATTTGGAAATGCTGCAAGCTGCAAACCACGGCGTCATTATTTTAAACCCTGCGCATGCGGGTATCCCGAAACTTCCAGAAGAAGATTGCGGTCAGATTACGCGCTCCATTCAACCTGGGCCAATCGGTTGGAATGAAGCAGTATTAAACCATGTTTCCCACTACTCCCATTAACGCGACGCAACGAATAGGAAAACACAATGGCAGACTTTCATCAGAGCGGCGCGGTGGCCACTATTCACAACTTCGCGCATATGTCGGCTGAAGGTATAGAGGAACAGCTTCGCGGGTTTGCCAAAACGCGAAATACGACCCTCATATTACCATCATTGTTTTCTGAGCTTGAAACCCCGGCGCTTGACAAAATTGTAGAAGAATTGTGTGGTGCAGATTACATCAATCATATTGTCATTGGTCTGGACCGCGCGAACGAGGATCAATTCAAATTCGCGCAAAACTTCTTTTCGCGGCTGCCACAAAAGCACGACATCTTGTGGAATGATGGCCCAGGCTTGATGGCCATTCATGAGAAGCTCGAAAGTGCTGGTTTGGCCCCGACTGAACCAGGCAAAGGCCGCAACGTCTGGTACTGTATGGGATTTGCCCTGGCATCGGGCAATTCTGATGTGATCGCACTGCATGATTGCGATATCACCACCTATGAACGTGGTATGCTTGCGCGGCTGATTTATCCCGTCGCAAATCCTCAGTTCCCATATCAGTTTTGCAAGGGTTTTTACCCCCGCGTTGCCGATGGCAGACTTAATGGACGCGTAACACGCCTTCTTGTAACGCCGATTTTGCACGCGCTTAACAAAACCATTGGGCATCATGAATACACTGAATATCTACAAGCGTTCCGCTACCCACTTGCGGGCGAGTTTGCCATGCGAACAACTATCGTCCCTGATATGCGCATACCGTCTGATTGGGGATTAGAGATTGGCGTATTATCGGAAGTGTGGCGCAATCTGGGGCGTAATTCGGTTTGTCAGGTCGATATTGCAGACCACTATGACCACAAACATCAACCTTTATCTGAAGCAGACAAACATAAAGGTTTGTCGCGAATGTCTAACGATATTTGTAAAGCGCTGTTTCGCAAATTGGCTACGCTAGGTGTCACATTCACCAATGAACACTTCCGCACTTTGAAAGCCACATATTATCGAACCGCGCTAGACATGATCGAAATGTACTACAATGACGCGATCATGAATGGCGTAACTGTTGATCGGCATGCTGAGGAAAAGGCCGTTGAGCTATTTGCCGCCAACATTGTAGATGCCGGCAACACGTTCTTGGAGAACCCTATGGAAGCGCCATTCATTCCAAATTGGAGCCGTGTGCAATCTGCTTATCCGGCGCTATTGGATGAAATAAAGGCGGCAGTTGCCGCTCAATAGGTGCGATTGAGGGTGTTCAACTTGCCTGATTTTTTGACACGCCGGGTCATGCTGTTTTGCGAGGCATTAGCAACGCTCCCTACCCCCAACTCTTAGAAAAATAGTTTGATGGTTGATGGAGCGCGCGCAACCGCGCGCCCATTTACTC